>CALDZH010000112.1 GCA_937944275.1 uncultured Woeseiaceae bacterium | reverse complement strand
ACGCCTGTTTCTCGACGGGAAAGACACAGGGCAGTCGATGTCTTCGCTCGTGGGCCTGATCGTGCTGGAGCCACTCTTGCTGGCTGCCGGTGAAAACACTGCGCATGTCTTCATGACGAGCGGAGAGGTAGTCGAATCCATTGATCTGGGAGCGGAACTGCCGGGCCCGATCAAGCGGGTCGGCGCCGTCGGCGGTCGGGCCGTCATTTTGAGCAGCAACGAGCTTTTTCGTAGCGATGAAGATATTGCAGTGTTTGAGGCCTGGCGCGACAACGTGGCGAGCGAGATTCCCTGGTCCGTCGCGTCGCCACCTGACGCGGATAGTCTGGCTGAGCTCGAGGCGGCCTGGCGCGGGCGCGGCGTGACAGTCGAAAGATTCCTGCTCGATCTGCACAGCGGCCGGATTCTGGATGTCCCCGGAACTCTCCTCATGGATATTGTGGCAGCGTGCATGATATTGCTGGGCATTTCGGGCCTGATCCTGTCAAATTCGCGGAATCGTGGTGAAAACGGTTCCAGCAAGGGCCGACAGACTTCGCAGCATTGAGTGTGAACCACAGACTGCAATTACGTGCTTGTTCGTGGCAACATGGTGCCTCATGACAGAACAAGCCCGAAAACTTCTGATCGTCGAAGACGATCCTGCTCTCCTAAAACAGCTCAAATGGTGCTTCGAGGGCTACGACGTATCCACCGCCGAGAATCGCGTGGATGCGATCACTGCGCTGCGCCGTCACGAGCCTGCTGTTGTCCTGCAAGATAACGGCTTATTGTCGAGGGATGAAAGCACGGACGGCGGCATTGCGACTCTTGCGGATGTACTCAGGATTGCCCCGCATACGAAAGTTATCGTTCTGATTGACAATGTGGATCAGGGGATTGCGGTAGATGCTGTGGCACAGGGAGCCCACAACTTTTACAAGAAGCCGATTGATCCCGATATTCTGCGGCTGATTGTCAATCGGGCATTCGCCATTCACGAGCTCGAAGGTGAGAATCGTCGCCTGCAGAACCAGGTTAACAAGTCGCCGCTGGACGGCATAGTTGCGGCCAGCGAAGGTATGCTTGCCGTGTGCCGCATGATCGAAAAAGTGGCGCCAACAGACGTTACGACTTTGCTTCTCGGCGAGAGCGGTACCGGTAAGGAACTGCTGGCGAGGGCATTGCACCGTTGCAGTCCGCGTGCCGAAGCGAATTTTGTCGCTATCAACTGCGCAGCCATACCCGAGAACCTGCTCGAATCGGAACTGTTTGGTCATGAGAAGGGTGCGTTCACGGGTGCGCACAAGCAGACGATGGGTAAGGTCGAGGTTGCGAGCGGCGGTACGCTGTTTCTTGATGAGATTGGTGACATGCCGATGCCGTTGCAGGCGAAGATGCTTCGCTTCCTGCAGGAACGTGTCATCGAGCGAGTTGGTGGTCGCAAGGAAATACCGGTTGATGTGCGCGTCGTCTGCGCGACGAACCAGAATCCAGAGGACCTGATCAAGGCGGGGCTGTTTCGCGAGGACCTTTTCTATCGCGTCAGTGAAATAACCATCAACATTCCGCCTTATCGTGACCGCGAGGAAGGTCGCCTGATTCTTGCGCGAACATTGCTCACCAAGTATACGAAGTTGCAGAAGCGAGCGATCAACGGTTTTTCCGATGATGCAGTGCAGGCTATTGAGTCCTACTCCTGGCCCGGAAACGTTCGTGAGCTTGAAAACAAGATCAAGGGTGCCGTAATCATGGCCGATGGCAAAATGGTTACGGCGTTAGATCTTGGTCTGCAGGACGTCGACCAGGAACGCGAATCGCTCAATCTACGTTCAGTGCGCCAAATTGCGGAGACTAAAGCTATCCGCGTTGCACTGACAAAAAGCTACGGCAATATTTCCAAGGCTGCGGAACTCCTGGGTGTGACGCGTCCGACGCTCTATGACCTCCTCAACAAGTACGGCCTGAGCGCAGACAGTTACTCCAAAAAAGCCGCATCCTAAGAGCGCCCACGGCGCGTTGGCAGCCCGACATGGGCGAAATTACTCTCACGATCAACGGACGAAGATCTTCGTCTAACGCGTCTTGAACGAATCCGGGTTCAGGTTGTGGCGGGCGAGGAGTTTGTAGAAATCAGTGCGGTTGCGCTTCGCAAGGCGCGCTGCCTGGCTTACGTTGCCCATCGTGATCTGCAGGATCTGCGACAGATAATTCCGCGTGAATTCGTCACGCGCATCGCTGAACGACGCGAGCTTCCCGCCATGCTCGCCGAGCGACTGTTGCACGAGTTCACCACTGATGACCGGCGAACGCGACAGTGCAACGTTCTGTCGCACGACATTGTATAGCTGGCGAATATTTCCCGGCCACTCGGCGGTGACGAGCATCTCGACAGCTTCCGGTGCGTAAACTTTTCTTTCCTGATCGGCTTCAGCCGCAATCTGCTGGAGAAAGTGTGCGACGAGCAACGGAATATCTTCCTTGCGCTGGTCGAGTTTGGGCAATTTGATGTTGACGACGTTCAGTCGATAGTAAAGATCTTCGCGGAAGCGGCCCTGCGTCATGAGGTCCTGCAGATCCCGGTGCGTGGCTGATATCACTCGTACATCGATGCGCTTTGCTTCCGTACTGCCAACCGGCCGTACCTGGTGCTCCTGCAACACGCGGAGTAATTTGACCTGCAATCGCATCGGCATATCGCCGATCTCATCAAGCAGCAACGTGCCGCCCTCGGCGGCCTGGAACAGGCCTTCATGCGAGCGTGAAGCGCCTGTAGAGGCGCCTTTTTCGTGCCCGAACAATTCCGACTCGAGCAGGTTTTCGGCCATTGCAGAGCAATTGATGGCCGTGAACGGTTTGTTGTGTCGCGGGCTGGCTTTGTGAATTGCCTTAGCGATCAATTCCTTGCCGGTACCGCTGTCACCGGTGACTAGAACGCGTGCGTCAGTCGCGGCAACCATCTTCGCTTGCTGCATGACTTCCTTCATCGCAGCATTGCGCGTAATGATCTCCGCAGCCCAGTCTTCCTCAACTTCAACTGTGCCGGATACCATGAGTGCGCGCTCGACAAGTGACAGCAGTTCATCTTTGTCGATTGGCTTGGTTAAAAAACCGAAGGCACCATGCTGGGTTGCGGTAACGGCATCAGGGATGGTTCCGTGTGCCGTTATGATGATGACGCGCAGGCCGGGCGAGCGGGTCTGCAATTCCTTGAGCAGGCCAATGCCGTCCATCTTGTCCATTCGGAGGTCGGTAATAACCAGGTCAGGGCCGAAACGATTCACGGAGGCGAGTGCTTTGTGAGCCGATTCCACGGCCTCTACATCGAATCCCTCGGCACGAAGACGAATACTCAGGAGGCGAAGCAGTCCCGGGTCGTCGTCAACGAGCAGGATCTTGCCTTTGGAAGAGTTGGATTTGGCTTGCATGGGTCGATTATCGTGTATCTACAGCACAATGTGAAAGAAAAACGAGCGCGGAGTCGAGTCTACTCCTGTTCGCGAATCGACCGTTCGATCGAGGTGATGGCCTCGAGCTTTTCCTCAGCCTCTTCGAGGTCGCTCCGCAGGCGCCGATTCTCGGCCTCGACGGTGCTCAGTCGCTGGCTGAGCGCCTGCTTCTCGGTCCGTGCGGCGCGAGAGCTTGATTCACGTAGGCGGCGTGCCTCGTTGTTGGCGACGATCAGGCGTTCCGCGTTGTTCAGGTGGATTGTGGCGAGTGATAATTCCGCTGGTGTCAGGAGCTGAACCTGGGTCAGAATCTCGCGCAG
>CALDZH010000111.1 GCA_937944275.1 uncultured Woeseiaceae bacterium | reverse complement strand
GCGAAGCTGCCGCCGTTGCCGCCGTCGCCATTCTCAGCGCGATCCCCTGTGTGTTTAGGCAGCGCCTCGCTCAGCTGTTTTGTCCATGCTTCGAGAGCATCAAGGTCGTCTGCCTGTTCGGCGTCGACATTCGGTAGCTCGCTGATCGTCCGCAGCACTACCTCGTCGTAGCGGCGAGAGAGTCGGGCTATGATGTTCTCGACAGCGATGTGTTCTTTCGCCAGCGTTTCCAGGGGTACGCCAGTCAGCGGTGGCGCCTCTTCGTTAACGTGCAGCGCGGCATTATCCATTGCCGCATTCAACAGGTAGGTATCGAGTTCGGCATCATCCTTGACGTAGACCTCCTGCTTGCCGCGCTTGATTTTGTATAGCGGCGGCTGCGCGATGTACACATGTCCGCGCTCGATAAGCTCGTGCATTTGCCGATAGAAAAACGTCAGCAACAAGGTACGGATATGGGCTCCGTCAACGTCGGCGTCCGTCATGATGATGATGCGGTGATAGCGCAGCTTGTCGGGGTCGAAGTCTTCTCTCCCGATACCTGTCCCGAGTGCCGTGATCAGCGTGCCAACTTCGGCAGATGACAGCATCTTGTCAAAGCGGGCCTTTTCCACGTTCAGAATCTTGCCCTTGAGAGGCAAAATCGCCTGCGTGCGGCGGTCGCGGCCCTGCTTCGCGGATCCGCCGGCCGAGTCGCCCTCCACCAGGAACAGCTCCGAAAGCGCCGGGTCTTTTTCCTGACAGTCGGCGAGCTTGCCTGGCAGGCCGGCGATATCGAGAGCGCCTTTTCTGCGGGTCATTTCGCGCGCCTTGCGGGCCGCCTCCCGGGCGCGGGCAGCGTCGACTATTTTCGAAACAATCGCCTTGGCTTCCTGCGGGTGCTCAAGCAAGAACTCCTCGAGGCGCCCCGCCATGGCCTGTTCAACAATGCCTTTAATTTCAGATGAAACTAATTTGTCTTTTGTCTGGGATGAGAACTTGGGATCCGGCACCTTGACAGACAGCACCGCCGTCAGCCCCTCACGCGCATCGTCACCGCTGGGCGTGAACTTGTCCTTGCGGCTCGAGAGCTCTTTCTCGATATAGCCGTTCAGGGTGCGCGTCAGCGCCGAGCGAAACCCGGCCAGGTGAGTGCCGCCGTCCCGCTGCGGAATATTGTTCGTGTAACAGAACATGTTCTCCTGGTAACCATCATTCCATTGCAGCGAGGCTTCGACGCCGACATCGTCTTTCATCACCATGAAGTGAAAAACGGTGCCGTGGATCGGTGTCTTGTTCCGGTTCAGGTGCTCGACAAAGGCCTTAATACCGCCCTCGTACTCGAATATGTCTTCTTTGTCTTCCTCGCGCTCATCAACCAGGTGAATGCGCACGCCCGAGTTCAGGAACGAAAGCTCGCGCAACCTGCGAGCAAGGATGTCGTAATGAAACTGGATGTTGGTGAAGGTGCCGGCGCTGGGCTTGAAGCGAAGCGTTGTGCCGGTGCGATCTGTATCGCCAACAACGGCCAACGGCTCGGTCGGCTCACCGTGGACGTATTCCTGCTGGAAGGTTTCCCCGTCACGATGAATGGTCAGAACCAGGTGTTCAGACAGGGCGTTGACGACCGATACGCCGACCCCGTGCAGCCCGCCGGATACCTTGTAAGAGTTGTCATCAAACTTACCGCCGGCGTGCAGGACCGTCATGATGACCTCGGCCGCAGAGCGGCCCTCTTCGGGATGCAGATCAACCGGTATGCCGCGGCCATCATCGCTGACGGTAACGGACTCGTCCGCGTGGATCGTGACCGTGATCGTGTCGCAGTGTCCGGCAAGCGCCTCATCGATGGAGTTGTCGACCACCTCGAAGACCATGTGGTGCAGTCCGGTGCCGTCATCGGTATCACCGATGTACATCCCCGGCCGTTTTCGAACGGCCTCAAGGCCCTTTAACACCTTGATATTACTGGAATTATATTCTTTTTGATCGGTCATCCGACGCCCTCTGAGGTTAACCGACGCATTGTATCAAATCGGCGCCTTGAAAGTAGCCTCAAAGTACTATTTTTTAAGGTGTTTTCGCTGTTTTCCCGGGTGCGGAAATAACGCGTTGCTAGGCCGCCACCTCCGGCAAGAGCGCCCCATGTTCCACGTGGAACACTGCGGCGCCCGGTGGGGTTTCGAGCGTGTCTCTGTCGAGGCTCGACGCAACAACCTGGCACCCCAGTCCGCGAACCGCAGCAAGCAGCCGCGCCAACGATTCCGCGTCAAGCTCCGCCGCCGGGTCGTCAAGCAACAACAGCAGCGGCCGCTCCAGCGCCGTTTGCGCCGTCTCCGTCGCAGCGAGAATCATCGCACTCGCAAGCAGCTTTTGCTGCCCCCGGGAAACCAGTTTCCGGGCCTGCCGCTCATCGTAACTGATCCTGAGATCCGCGCGGTGTGGCCCATGCTGCGTTGACCCCTGCTGCAGGTCTCTCTCAAGCCCCTCCTCCAGCACCTGCTCAAGACTTCGGTCCTTGTTCCAGCCCTGCTGATACCCGAAGCCAAGCTCGGTCCCCAACAGCCCCGCCCCGTATTCCACGAGGCTATCGATAGCAACATCAAGCGCCCTCTGCCGCGAATCGTCCAGGAGCGCGCTGAGTTCTACAAACTCCGCATTCCAGCTGCGGATCGCCGCCGGAGACGTCTTGCTCCGCAGCGCCGCGTTTCGCTGCTT
>CALDZH010000110.1 GCA_937944275.1 uncultured Woeseiaceae bacterium | reverse complement strand
ACGATAGATACTGACGGCGACGGTATCGGTAACAACGCAGATGTCGACGACGACAACGACGGTGTTGAGGATAGCAGCGACGCATTCCCGACCGACCCGACGGAGACGACGGACACGGATGGTGACGGCGTTGGTGACAATACCGACGCTTTCCCAGCGGATCCGAACGAAGTCGAGGACACGGATGGTGACGGTATCGGCGACAACGCAGACCTCGACGCGGATAACGATGGTGTCGATGACAGCAATGACGCGTTCCCGACCGACCCGACCGAATGGGCTGATTTGGATAGCGACGGTGTTGGCGACAACTCAGATGCCTTCCCGGATGACCCGAATGAGTGGGCCGATTCGGATAGCGATGGTGTCGGCGATAACGGTGACGCCTTCCCGGATGACCCGAATGAGTGGGCCGATTCGGACGGTGATGGCGTTGGCGATAATGGCGATGCCTTCCCCAATGATCCGTCCCGATGGTCCCAGCCTGCCGCGCAGGGCGGAAACACGACTGAGGAAATCGTGGTCACAGAAAGCCGTGGAGGAGGCGGTGCACTTGACCTGTCGATTCTCATCATCCTCGGGGCGATTGCCCTGATGCAAAGCCCAACAGGGCGGCGCCCGCGGCGCCCACGTCTGAGAGGCACGCCAAAGGTTGAGACCGGCTGACCGCATCTGGCGGGGTCGGTCGCAAACCCGGCCAACGCCGACGCGGTTGCAAGAGGAAGAAGGGGGCGCAAGCCCCCTTTTTCTTGAGCCTTGCCGCCTGGGCGGCCAGCACAGAAGAGCATGCTGTCTCTTGCAGTCGGTTAAAAATAGTAAAGGCGTAACTCAGGTTTTCGGATTGGTATCGATTTGTATCAATACACCGGAATCCTCCACGCTGTGGCGTAAGATCGGGGCACTATGAGATCAAAACCGTCAGACAACGGGCGACGACCCGCTTTCGCCGTCGAACCCGGACCAGGGCAAGAATCCGTATGGGACTATCCAAGACCGCCCGCCATCAAACGCGACCCTAGAACGGTTGAGATCAAGGATGGCGTTGCTTTGGTTGCCCGGACGACTCGCAGCTGCAAGGTCATGGAAACAGCAAGTCCGCCAACGTTCTATATTCCGCGTGCGGACGTCAATCTCGACTTGTTGGTGCGAGTTGACGACCAGACCTACTGCGAATGGAAGGGCTCGGCTTCATACTGGGCGCTTGCGTGCAGACCGGATGTCGCGGTTGCCTGGAGCTATGAGCGCCCGCGATCGCGATTCGACATGATCAAGGACTTCATTGCCTTTTATCCGGGTCGCGTCGATTGTTTTCTCGACGGCGAGCCAGCGCGAACGCAGGCCGGTCGGTTCTATGGTGGCTGGATCACCTCCGAGGTGGTTGGTCCATTCAAGGGTGAGCCCGGCACTGGCCACTGGTGAACCTGAATGCATGCCAAAAGTTATCGATCCGTTCATGCCTGAGGGCCCCGAAATACGTCGCGCGGCTGATAAGGTCGCATCAGTACTGGTCGGCAGAAGGATCGAGGAGGTTGGCTTCGGGCTTGCGAGCTTGAAGCCGTTCGAAAAGCTGCTGTCCGGTCACACCGTAACGGCTGTCGATACGCGCGGCAAAGCGATGCTTACGCGTTTCGATAATGACCTGACGATCTATAGCCACAACCAGCTCTACGGTCGCTGGTATACGGTCCGCAGGCCCCGAATGCCGAAAACGAATCGCCAGCTTCGAGTTGAGTTATGCACTGCCACGCACAAAGCTCTGCTCTACAGCGCGTCCGACATTGCCGTTCTCGACGACGCAGGATTGTCAGCGCATCCTTTCCTGGCCCGCGTCGGTCCCGACATTCTGGATCGCAGCCTGACCACGTCGCTGATTGTCGATCGCCTGCAAGCTCCTCAATTTCGTAATCGTGCGCTTGGCAGCCTCTATCTGGACCAGGCTTTCCTGGCGGGCAATGGCAACTATTTGCGCTCCGAAATATTATGGGCTGCAGGAATCGAGCCGTCACGAAAACCTGCCTCGCTGACAGCGAGCGAACGTCAGGTGCTGGCCGCAGAAACGCTCAAGATTGCCTGGCGTTCTTACGGGAGCGGGGGTGTGACCGTGACGCGCAGGCTTGCATCCCAACTGAAGGCCGAGGGATTGTCGCGGAGTCGCTATCGATTTTATGTATTCGGACGTGAAGATCAGCCTTGCCGTCGCTGTGGATCGACAATTGAACGCCGCACGATGGGAAGCAGGAACCTGTTCACGTGCCGTGTCTGCCAGCACCACGTGAGTACCGGAGAGCAACTATGAAACCTCAAGTCGGGTTTGCGCTAGCCAGCTTTTTGTTCCTGGCTGCCTGTAGCCAGGAAGATTCAACAACCGACACTGTGCGAATTGCCGTGGCCAGCTTCGCTATGGAAACGTGCACGTTTTGCCCGCGCCCAACTGATATCGAACATTTTGAGTTCTACGGTGAGCCGTTTACCGGTGATGCAGTACTGGAATCCGGTGGCGCCAGCCAGGCTTTCACTCGGGCTGCGAGCGAATACCAGGATGTCGAGGTCATCGGCGTGTACGCGGTTCGCGATCCCGTCGGCGGTAGTATGGGCAGCTGGGTAACCGAGCGCGCGTTCGACAAGTTCGCTGGCGAGATCGTGACGAGACTCGCGGCCATTGATGATCTCGATGCCGTCTATCTGCCATTACACGGCGCCATGGCGGTTACGGGTATTCCGAGGCCGGAAGCGGAGCTGGTGCGTCGCATAAAAGCAGAGCTTGGCGATATTCCGATTGCCATCACTTACGATCTGCACGCCAACGAGGATGCCGAAATAGCCGAGTACGCGGATATCGTGCTTATCGTGAAACGGTTTCCGCACTACGATTTCGGCTTGATGGGGGAGCGCGCTGCAAGGCTGCTAATTCGCACGGTCCGTGGAAGTTACAAGCCGGTTCTCGAAGTTCGTCGACCGAATATCGCCTTCGCAACGGTTTACGGCGGCACTCATCAGGGCGTGCCCCGCGACATGATGGAGCGGGCCCGCCGCTGGGAAAATCGCCGGCCGGATGTCTATGTGTCCGTGGCGATGGGTTTTCCGTTTGCTGATGTACCTGACATGGGCATGAGCGTATTCGTGCAGACGAACGGCGATCGGGCGCTGGCAAGCGAGATCGCTGATGACATGGCGCAATACATCTGGAGTCGTCGCGACGAGTTCGAATACGACATACCCAAGTTGTCCGAAGGTGTCGAGCAGGGCCTGGTAGCACTCGACGCAGGAAAGGGGCCGCTGGTTCTTGCCAACCTGTCAGATCGGCTGGGTGACGCCACGCATATTCTCGGCCAGCTGCTCGAACGGGGGCGATCCAATTTCGTCGTCGCGACGATCGAAGATGCAAGCGCCATCGAGACGATCAAGAAGGACTACGCCGTTGGTGATGCGATCGAAATTACCATTGGCGGACACACTTCGGAACTTGCCGGAGCGCCTGTCGTTATCGACGGTGTTGTTTCGTTCATCGGGGCCTACGATATCGGCGGATCGGTCGAATCGGACCTCGTGGCACTGAGCTTCGGCGATAACAACTGGGTCCTGTTGACACCCGATCGCTACCAGGTGACCACCCGATCAATACTTGATCACGCGGGGGTTCCGGTCGATGAAATGGACATTTTTGTTGTGAAATCTCGCAACCACTTCAGGCGCGGCTTCATGGAGACGGGCCTGGCAAAGACAGCGGTGGTTATCGATGCGCCGGGACATGGCCCTGCCGATATCGGCCAGCTGCAGTTCCAGAACCTGCCAGAGGGAACCTACTCGCGTTTCCTGTCAGAGTGACTTATCTGGCGATATTCTCGGCATCTGCCGCCATTTGCTGAACCTCGGCAAGCGTATCGCGTAGTTCTTCAATAAGTATTGCGTCAGGCTCTGATGCCATGGCCTCGTTTATCTCGGCGATCGCTTCTGCGTAGCGAGCCTGGCCGGCCAGTGCCATTGCGAGGTTATTTCGTGCCACGTTGAGGGCTGGTTGCGCCGCCAGGAGTTCTCTGTATACCTTCTCGGCTTCAGCAAACTTGTCGAGACTCAGGTATGCATTGCCCAGTCCGAATAGAGCTATCGGACTGTCGGGCCATGCGGCGAGTGCGGCTCGCCATGCGCTGATAGCCTCGGCATGCATGCCGGCTTGTTCGAGGCCAACGACTGACGAAAAATAGCGCTCACGGTCAACGTCAGTCGGCAATGCGCCGGGGCGCAAAACGGACATGGCCCAGTAATCGCTGCGTGCCCAGGTCCGCAAAAACACATTCATAGGCGTCTCGCGTCGCTTGTCGGCACCTGATCGCAGGATCACAACGTCCTGGGCTGCATCGACGCCGACGACGACCGCGTAATGCCAGCGTGGAATCATTGACACGCCCAGGTTTTGCAGGACGACGACAGGGCGACCCGCCTGCAGTTCACTCACAATCGCCGCCAAAGATCCGTTCAGTAAGTAGGGCAA
>CALDZH010000109.1 GCA_937944275.1 uncultured Woeseiaceae bacterium | reverse complement strand
CCGCCGACGATCGCCGCAGCCATACCGCGATAAATTTCACTACCCGCACCCGGGATTACCAGGAGCGGCAACATGCCAAACAGGCTTGTCAACGTACTCATGAAAATCGGCCGCAGGCGATATCGTAACGCCTGTCGGATCGCCTCTGTGCGATCGAGGCCCTTGGCCTCAGCGGCACGCGTCTGCGCAACCAGCAAAATAGCATTATTGACGACGAGTCCGAGCAGGATGATAAAGCCAATCATTCCAAGCAGGTCCAGCGGCTGAAAGTTGATCAGGTTGAGTATGCTTATGGCGAACACGCCACCAACAGCCGCGAGCGGAATCGAAACGACAACACGAACAGCATCGCTCATCGACCGAAACAATCCTGCCATGATCAGCAACAGTAGGCCGATGGCAGTCAGGAAGTTTGTACCGAGTGTGCTGATGGCGCGCTCAAGGTCCTTCACGCTGCCGGCGTACTGGATGGTGCCGTCGGACGGCATCAGCGCTCGAAGCTCAGGTTCGATAACCGTCTGGAGCTCAGTAAGCAGCGCTTCGAGTGACATGCCTTCCGGTGGATTGATGGTGACACTGTAAACGCGGGCGCGATTGATGCGCGTTATCTCCGCAGGTGACGGCTCGATCGAAATGTTTGCGAGGTCTCCCAGGGGTACGACTCCGCCCGCCGGCGTTGCCACGGGCAATGCCGCAATTTCCTCCGGCATTTCAAATCGCGTTGTTTTCAGGTAGATGTCGACACGCTCACGACCCGTGAAGTACTCGCCCAGCCAGACGCCCTGGCCAAGCTCCAGGATGACATTGGTCAGGTCCTGCCGATTCCAGCCGACTTCGGCGAGACGCACATCATTGGGCGTGAAGCGAAGCTCGTTGGCTTCCGCAAACGGATCAGGTTCGGGCTGCGCCGACGCCCCCGGCATATGCTGCGGGATCAGTTGCATGGCCCTGGCGACCGCAGGCTTGAGCCCGTCGATGTCCGTAGACGCAAGGCGCATCTCGACGCTGTTGGAGCTTTCGAAGCCGCCAAACAAACTGCGGCGCAACGTGAAGCTGAACATATCCGGGACGCCGGACACGATGTCTCTCTGGACGACCGTCTGGAACTCCTCGAGGTTTGTGCCCTCGACCGGGTTGATAGCAAGCCAACCACCGTTGCCGCCGGGAAACGACCAGAGGAAGTAGTCGCGGATAGCGGGTTCTTTTTCGCCTTTGAGGTGTGGTTCGAGGCGCTCGATCAGGAGCTGCGCTACCTCCCGATCGGCAGTCTCGATGTTGGTTCCGGGCGGGAAGAACAGAAAGCTGTCGACCGTGTCACGCTTGACCGGCGGGAGGTAGTTACTCTCGGGCCAAAGCAGCACTGTGAACATTACGGAACCAGCCATGAGGCCGGCGACCCACCCAAGGCGGCGTGTTTGCGTGCTTGTCAGGACGATGATGCGGTCTGCGAGCCGGTCCCATAGCTCGTGATGGGCGGATTCGGCCGGCAGTTTGGGCATCAAGTATCGAGACGCGGTTGGCAGAATCGTAATTGCAACGACTAACGATACGGTAACGCCGATCGCTATTGTAAGAGCAAGATCGGCGAACATTTGTCCTTCGACGTCGTGCAGGAACATGATCGGTATAAAGATCGCCACCGTCGTCGCGGTGGAAGCGAGCAGGGCACCCCAAACCTGCGACGTGCCTTTTTCGCTTGCCTCAGCGGCCGACTCTCCTCGCTCACGCAGACGCACGATGTTTTCGAGCACGACTATCGCAGCATCGAGCACCATGCCGGTCGCAAATGCGAGGCCGGCGAGTGAGATAACGTTGAGCGAACGGCCGGCCATTGTCAGTACGACAAGTGTCGTAAGAAGCGACACCGGAATGGCGAGGGCGATTATCAGTGTCGCTCGCCACTGACGCAGGAACAACCATAAGACGCCAAGGGCGAGAAGAATGCCGGCTATTAAATTACCCGTGAGCAGATTGATAGAGCGCTTGATGTAGACCGACGGATCGAAGCTGTAAGCGGCGAACAGATTGCGATCCTGGAAGTCGGTTGCATTGAGTTCGTTCATGCGTCGCTTCACGCCGTCCAGTGACTCGAGCACGTTGGCGTCGTTGGTTTTCGAAATCGAAAACCGCGCTGCAGAACGGCCGTTGTGATAGATGAAGCCTTCGCGTTTTGGCGGGCCGTACTTGATAGTCGCGATCGCGCCAAGCTTGATCGGCATGCCGCCGCGCCAGTCGAGAATCAGGCCTGCCAGCTCATCGACGTCATAACGCCCTTCCACGCGTAATGTGTAACTGCGGCGACCGACATCGACAACACCCGATGAAATATTGGCTGAGCGACCAATGCGAATTGCGGCACGCGCGATATCGATACCGAGTTCGGCCGCTTTGTACGGGTCGATGATAATCTGCAGCTGATCGCTCTCGGTGCCGCTGGTGTCGAACATGCTGACCCTTGATACGCCGTAAAGTCCGGCAATGTCAGGCCGAATAACTTCGCGCAGATAGCGCTTGTTATAGATTAGATCTTCTTCGTTCCCTTCGAGCTGCTCGATAAAGTATTCAATTAACTGGTCGTTCGCGTCTCCCCACTGGCCCATTCTGACATTGGGTCTTTCGGCATTGCCGGGCATCGGGCGTAGCTGGTTCAAGCGGCTGATGATGTCGATCAGCGCACGCGTCATGTCGGTTTCGAGTGCGAACTCGAGCCGTATCCACGTAAAGTTGGACATGCTCCATGCCGCCATCTCGGTCATGTTGGGCGTATCTTGCAGTACCTCCTCGATCGGAACCGTAATTTCCGACTCGATTTCCCTTGGTGACGCACCCGGCCAGGAGGCACTGACGGTCACGATCGGCTTCTCGATCTGCGGCAACAGCTGCGCGGGGATGCGGAATATCGAGAGTATGCCGAGCAGGACAACGACCGCCGCGACGATTATCACGGCGGAAGGATTGGCAAGACTTACTCGAGTCAGCCGCATTGGATCCCCCCGTTGCCTTTTATTCTTAGTCTAGGCCATAAATCACCAATGGTCTTGGACCATGGCCACAAGCCATTGTTGCACAAGAAAATGCCGGTGATCCTGCGTTTTTTCGAAAGTCGGTTCGGACTCACCGCTAAATTGTCACGATGCCATGCATGGGGTGACACCTCCCGGCCAGCCCGGTATCTGAGCGAAGTCCCGCTTTATTCGAAATAGCGCGACCTGTACCACAGAACGCACGCGCTGATTCTTGTAGAAAGAAAAATACCGACACGAACGCGGGTTAATCGCGTAGCGGTTACTTTTTACATAATGGAAGCATACATGTTAAGGAAAGGCGCACTGGTACTGGTCGCGATGCTGTTTGCCGGGTGTGGAACCCTGCAGCAACCGTTGTCGCCGCCCGTCGACGAGCCGATTGAAATCATCGTCGAGGAGCCGCCGGTCGTTGAGGCGCAGCCCCTTCCTGAACCCGAGGTTCCGGAACCGCCTCTGCCGTTACCATCCGTTTCAATCATCCTGACGAATAGCCAGCCTGCCTATGCCGACGTGGCACGCCAGCTGACCCAACATTTTGACAACTACGAGATCTACGATCTGAGCAAAGACGATCGCCCGCCCGTGACCATTCTTCGAGTCATCAACGACAGCAACCCCGGCGCCGTTATCGCAATTGGTTTGCGGGCTGCCAGGTCATCTGTCGCGATGTCTGATCATCCGGTCGTTTTCAGCCAGGTGTTCAACTACGAACACCACGAGCTGCTGCAGAAAAACAGCCGCGGAGTGGCCGCGTTGCCACCGATTGATGCGCAAATCGCTGCGTGGAAGGAGGTCGATCCGTCAGTCAAGCGCATCGGTCTCATCATTGGCGAGGGTCATGAGGAGTTGGTCGCCGCCGCTGAGCTTGCGGCGCAACGGCATGACATTGACCTCGTCGTTCAGATCGCGCGGTCGGACCAGGAAACCCTGTATTTCTTCCGGCGCATGATCCGGGACGTTGACGGACTCTGGCTATTGCCGGATAACCGCATACTGAGTTCACGCGTGCTGCAGCAGATGCTTGCGGAAGCAAAGCAACGGCGATTCCCGGTGTCGGTGCCCAGCGAGTCCATGCTGTCACTCGGCGCGATGATCAGTATGACCACGCAAGCATCCGATATTGCCGAGACAATCGCAGACGTCGTCCGCAAGATCGCGGCAGGCAACATCGAGGGTGTGTCGCCGATAACGCAGCTGTCCGCAATCACTGTCAAGACGAAGGGCGATAAGCAGGTGGTCAGTCGATGAAAACGATCCGTGCCTGGACGAAGAGGAACGTCGCCCGACTGCGGAACTGGTCGCGCCCGGCTCGCCAGTGGGTAGCCAGACGTGGTAATGACAAAAAGAGCGGCAAGCGCGTACTCGTGCACGAGATCCTGTCCATCCAGGTTCTGAGCGCTGCGCTGTTCGGCGGTTTTGCAATTTTCAGTTTGTATTTCGGTGGCCAGTGGGTACTACAGGACAACTACAGCCGCTGGGCCCTGCAGTGGACCGAGGAGCTCAACGAGTTGGCCGCGCCGTTGTATCTTGCCGACGATAGTGAGGCACGTTTCCGCCTGGAAAGCTTCGTCGAGCGTTACCCCGAAATTGACAGGGTGTCCTATTTCGGCAAGGACGGATCTTCGCTCTTCTCCGTCGGTATGGTCGAGGAGCAGGAGTTGGTCGAAGACCTCAACGAATCACGGCTTGAGGAAGCTGTCGCACGAATCGGCCACGAGAGGCCCTACTTGCTGCAGAGTGGTCTCCTGAGTCCACGTCAGTTTAAGATCCTCGCACCCGTGTGGGCGGAATCAATGGCTGAAGACGACCTGTTCGGCTTTAGCGCCGAAAACGCGGATGCGACAACGCAGACGCAGCTGCTCGGCTTTGTCGGAATCCATCTCGATTTCATGATTTTCCACGACCGCCTGCTGACCAATATCAAGGGCGCCGTACTGATTCTTTTGATACTGATTTTCGTCTTCGCGTTTTACGGGCGTCGCGCAGTGCGCCGCGCATTATCATCGATTTCCGACCTGCAGGCGCCGATCCGGGAGCTGGCGAAAGGAAATCTTGGCGTCAAATTCAACCCGGCGGCGCACCGCGAAATTTCGGACATCGTGGAAGCCCTGGAGACGACCGCGACGGCCCTCAGCGAGCGCGACGCCAAGCTCGTCGAGATGGCCAACCACGATGCCCTGACAGGCCTGTTCAACCGGCGCCGTTTCGTCGAGGAACTCAAAAAGGAGACGGCCGCCGTAATGCGTCGTGGTCACATGAGTGCACTGCTATTTGTGGACCTCGACCAGTTCAAGTACATCAACGACTCCTGCGGGCACCAGGCTGGTGATCGTCTGATTCGCAAGGTGGCTGACGAACTCACACGCAGCGTCCGCGGCGACGACGTCGTCGCGCGATTCGGCGGAGATGAGTTTGCGATCCTGGTGCGCAAGACGACGATCAACGGCGCGCAGTCGGCAGCTGAAACGATACTTGCCAATATGCGGCGGATGGCCCATGTCGAAGACGAGCAGGTATTCCATATTCATTGCAGCATTGGCATCGCGATGATGGATGGCGATAACCTGTACTACGATGACCTGATCAACAAGGCTGACATCGCATGCCGCGATGCAAAGACGGCTGGCCGCAATCGCGCCGTTCTGTATGCACACTCAGACCAAACCCTGGAGCAGGATGCAGCCTGCGTCGGTTGGGTTAACCAGCTGCGCAACGCGCTCGATGACGACGGGTTCCAACTGATGTTCCAACCGATCAACAATATTCACACCGGCGAAACGACGCATCATGAGGCGTTGATCCGGCTGCGTGGTGAGGACGGCAAGCTGATCCCGCCCGATGCATTTCTCACGTCAGCCGCACGCTTCGGCATGATGTCCGAGATTGATTTCTGGGTGATCAAGAACGCTGCGAAGGCCTACGCGCAATATTCGAATCT
>CALDZH010000108.1 GCA_937944275.1 uncultured Woeseiaceae bacterium | reverse complement strand
ATCGACCACGTGCGGTATGGCCTGACAGAGCATCCGGAAGGGCTGGCCGTTGAACATCATTTCTTTTTCGAAGGCATCAATGATCCTCATTTACAGGCGCTCTCTAAGCTACACCGGCAACGCTTGTTGCGGCCCGTGATCAGCTTTTGTGAGTACTTCAACCCGACCGATCCGGAAACGGATGCTAATCTCTTGTTCGGTACTATCACCCGTCTTGAGTACCAGGCTTTGACTTCAGCGCCTGACAACGTCGATTACAAATCAATCAGGAACGAAATCCGCCGCATCGTTGGCTGGATCGTGAATGGAGGCTGAGAGCAGCACAATGACCGAAGCAGCAACCCCGATTACCACGGCCCCCGATTTCTCACCGATGTTTGCCGACCTCAAGGCAAGCTTTGAGACCGAACGCACCATGAATCTTGCATGGCGCGCCGAACAACTGACGGCGCTCGAGCACATGATGGAAGAATGTGAGCAGGAGTTCATGGATGCACTCAAGTCCGACCTTGGCAAGCATCACCAGGAGGCATGGACCACGGAGATTTCTTTTGTTGCCAGTGATGCATCCTATTCGCGCAAACGCCTGAAGCGCTGGACGAAAAAGAAACGGGTGCGGACACCAATGCTGGGACAGCCAGGTAAAAGCTGGCTGCAGCCTGAGCCGCTGGGTGTCGTCCTGATCATCGGCGCCTGGAATTATCCACTGCAACTCACGCTGGCGGGGTTGGCGGCTGCTATTGCTGCAGGCAATTGCGCCGTCGTCAAACCGTCCGAGCTCGCACCAGCGACGTCGGATGTCATTGCGAAGCGCGTGCCGGAATACCTCGATGGCGAGTGTGTGAAAATTATCGAAGGCGCTGTAGCTGAAACCACCGCGCTGCTGGAGCTTCCATGGGACCACATTCTCTATACAGGTGGCGGCAACGTTGGCCGCATCGTCATGGCAGCTGCCGCGAAACACCTGACACCGGTCACGCTGGAGCTTGGAGGTAAAAGCCCGTGCGTCGTGATGCCGGATGCGGATCTCATGACAACGGCACGACGTATTGCATGGGGCAAGTTTACGAACGCCGGCCAGACCTGTATTGCGCCCGACTATGTGCTCGTCGATGCTGAAACAAAAAAGAAACTCATTCCGTTGCTGCAGCAAGCGGTGACCGAGATGTTTGGAGAAAATCCGGAGGAGTCAGATTCCTTCGGGCGCATTGTCAGCGATCGTCACTTTGAACGTCTCGCCAAGCTTATTGATTCTGGTGAGGCGGCTATTGGCGGACAGATCAACGCCGACTCGAAGTACATCGCGCCGACCGTGCTGACGGGCGTATCCGTCGACAGCCCGGTTATGCAGGACGAAATTTTCGGGCCGATCCTGCCCGTGCTGATTGTGGACGATCTCGAAGCAGCGATCCGCTTCATTCGGGCATCCGATAAACCACTTGCCGCGTACATTTTTACGAAAGACGCCAACGCCGAAGCGCGCTTCCTCAGAAAGGTCAGCTGCGGCAATACCTGCGTGAATGACACCATGATGTTCATGATGGTCGACGAGTTGCCGTTCGGCGGCGTGGGCCCGAGCGGTATGGGCAACTACTCGGGCGAACACGGTTTCAGCACGTTCAGCCACATGAAAGCCGTTATGAAGCGCGGCTGGTGGCCGGATGTCGCGTTGCGCTATGCGCCCTTCACGGAAGGGAAATTCAAAATGTTGCGCAAACTGCGTTAGCTGCCGAATATTTTCCGTTTCAACGCGCGTCCCACGATACGCAGCTTGTTCCTCGTATCAAAACGCTTGAGATTTGTCTGCACGGTTCCCACCGTGAACTGCGTTTTCTTGCTGTAGTCGATGTGCACGTTGACCAGCACCGCCTTGCTGTCCGCTGCTGCTGCCAGCGCTCTGGCGATCCCGTCTTGCAGGTCAGCGTCTTTTTCGATCGCCACGTAGTCGGTACCGGTCGCCGCAGCAAACGCCTCGTAGTTGAGTTTGCCGATATTCGTGCAGGCGGTTCGCTGGTAGGGCATCTCCTGAGCCTGTGCGATCTGCGCAAGTTCCCCGTCGTTGAATACGAACCAGACGGCGCCTATGTCATTGGATGCGGCCGTCACGGCCTCGAGCCCGGTCATCAGGAACGCGCCGTCACCGACGATACCGACGACCTGCCGCTCGGACAGCGCCATCTTCACGGCGATGGTCGCTGGCACGCAGTAGCCCATGCAGTTGAAATCGGTTGGAGAGAGAAATTCGCCACCTTTATTTATGCGCATGAGCTCGGCGGTCAGAAACGTATGATTCCCGTCGTCGCATACGACAATCGCATCATCACGGAGCTGCGAGCGCAATTCTTCAAAAAATCGGCACGGGTTTACGCGTCCCTTCGAATCGTGTCTCAGCCAGGCATCTCGATAGGCGGCCTTGTCCTTCGCGAGCGCCTGTTCAACGGCGGATCCATCCCTGGTCTCGGTGCCGCCGATCAGGGCCTCCGCAAGCGCAGGCACGGCATCGCG
>CALDZH010000107.1 GCA_937944275.1 uncultured Woeseiaceae bacterium | reverse complement strand
AATAGGGTGTCCGGTACCCTATTTGATGTGTTTGAGGATTCCGTCTAGCTCGTCGAGGCTGTTGTAGCTGATGACCAGCTTGCCGGCGCCTTTGCTGGTGTGATTCACACTCACCTTGGCGCCGAGCTTTTCCGACACCTCCATTTCAAGGCGGCGAATGTCCGCGTTCTGTGCCGGCGCCTTCGTCGCGCCTTTTGGCTTGGCGCCCTCGAGCATGCGCTTCACGAGCCGCTCAGTCTCGCGCACCGACAGCCCCTTCTTTACAACCTGCCGCGCTGCGTCGTGCTGCTGAGTAGCGTTCGCTATGGATAACAGGGCTCGCGCGTGCCCCATCTCGAGCTGGCGGTCCTCAAGCAACGGCTTCACTTTGTCCGACAGGTCCCGCAGGCGCAGCAGGTTGCTGACCGCGGCGCGGGATCGACCAACGGCTTGCGCTGCTTCAGCATGCGTCAGGTCAAACTCGCGGATCAGGCGGTCCAGTGCACGCGCCTCCTCAAGCGGGTTGAGGTTCTCACGCTGGATATTCTCGATGAGCGCCATCGCAATAGCTGACTCGTCCGGTACTTCGCGAATGACGGCTGGAATCTCGGCAAGGCCGGCCAGCTGGGCCGCCCGCCAGCGGCGCTCGCCTGCGACGATTTCGTAGCGCTGTTCGTTGCCCCTCCTCTCTATCGGGCGTACGACAATGGGCTGCACAACCCCCTGGGCCCTGATCGAGTTCGCCAGGTCCTCAAGCGAGTCCTGCCGCATATCGACGCGCGGCTGATATTGACCGCGCTGCAGAAGCTCCACTGGAATTTGCCTAAGCGAGTCTTCGCCACTGCTGGTGCCTTCGGCTGCGTCTGCCGGTTTGACGGAGGGCTTGCTGAGAAGCGCGTCGAGACCGCGGCCCAGTCGTTTCTTTGGCGTCATTCGTTATACCGCCTCTGCCATGCGCGCATCCTCACGCCTCAAGATTTCACCTGCCAGCGCCAGATAGGCTATCGCGCCGCGCGACGACCGATCGTGTTGCAGGATAGGCCTGCCAAAGCTCGGGGCCTCGGCGAGGCGAACATTGCGGGGCACACAGGTGCGGAAAACCTTGCGATCAAAGTGTTCGATGAGCTGCATGGACACCTCATTCGACAGGTTGATCCGCGGATCGAACATCGTGCGCAGAATGCCGAAAACCTCGAGCTCCGGGTTGACCGAGTCGCGCACCTGCTCGATTGTGTTCAGCAACGACGACAAACCCTCGAGCGCAAAATATTCGCACTGCATTGGAATCAACACCCCATCCGCCGCCGTCAGCGCATTCACGGTGAGCATGTTAATCGACGGTGGGCAATCGATCAGGATGAAATCGTAGAGTCCTGCCACCGGCGCGAGCGCCTTCTTGAGCTTCATCTCACGACCGATTTCCTGCAGCAGCTTGACTTCAGCCAGCGTCAGGTCCTCGTTCCCCGGGAGTACGGCAAAACCGCCTTCGGGCGCGGACACGATCGTGTCCGCTGCTGTCGCATCGCCGAGCAGGACATCGCACGCCGAATTCTCAAGCTCCATCTTGTTGATGCCGCAACCCATCGTCGCATTGCCCTGTGGGTCCATATCGATCAGCAGGACACGGCGTTGCGTGGCGGCCAACGACGCAGCCAAGTTGACGCAGGTGGTAGTCTTGCCCACCCCGCCTTTCTGGTTTGCTACAGCAACTATTCGTGTCATTCAACCGGTCCGTCGCAACAGCACCGCGTGCCGTGAGCCCGCTTCGAGACCCGGCACATGTAGTTCTACGACTTCATGACTCCACGGAGCCTTAACTTGTTCTAATTCTTCCGCCGGGTAGCGCCCCTTCAGCGCCACGAACACCCCGTCCTCTCTTACGTGATGCCCGGCGATTTCCACGAGTCTTGGCAATGCAGCCAGAGCTCGGGCAATCACGGTATCAAAGCGGTGGCCGGGTGCATAGTCCTGACCCCTGCCTTTGACGGCGATAACATTGTCGAGACCCAGCAATCCGGCCACATGCTGGACGAACATGATCTTCTTGTTGTTGCTGTCGAGCAACGTAAATTCGCGATCCGGCTCGACGATCGCGAGCGGCAAGCCCGGGAATCCGGGGCCGGTGCCAACATCCAGGACTTCTCGGCCATGAAGCAATCGCCGCGCAGCCAGGCTATCGAGAATATGCATCGTGACCATTTCGTTACGATTGCGTATCGCGGTCAGATTAACCTTACGATTCCACTTCTCCAGTTCGTCGAGCAATGCCCCGAGCCGCGATGCCGCATCGTCGTCAATTGGCTGCGCCAGCTTATTGAGCTCGGACCTCATCGATCAGATGCCGCTGCAGGAACATGAAGATAGTTTGCTGGAAGATGTCCTGATTTTCGCGTTTCCTGTATCCGTGGCCCTCGTTCAGGGCGTTCATGTACCAGATCGTGCTCTCTTCGGCCCGCAGCGCTTCGACCATCTGGACTGCCTCTGTCACGGGGACGCGGGGATCGTTCTGCCCCTGGACAATGAACATCGGCACCGAGATTCTTTCTACATTGTTCAGCGGACTGATCTTATGAAGAAAGGCCCGCATCGCCGGATCACGCTCATCGCCATATTCCGGACGACGCTGGTCCCGACGATAGTCCTGTGTGTTTTCGAGAAAAGTAACGAAGTTACTGATACCGACGTTATCGATGACCGCACTCAGCCTGTCACTGTAGTGCACTGCGCTTGCCAGCGCCATGTAGCCACCATAGCTGGCGCCATATACCGCAACACGACTCGCGTCGAGGTCTGGCTGCGCCTCGATCCAGTCGAGTAACGCGCCTATGTCCCTGACCGCATCTTCACGCCGAAGCCCATCGTCGAGGCCCGCGTAGGTCTTACCATAACCGCTAGAGCCACGAACATTCGGCTGGATGACGGCCGCTCCGAGCTTTGCAACCCACATCTGGTACATGGTCGTAAAGACGGGTCTTGCCTGGCCTTCCGGTCCGCCATGGATTCTTATGATAACCGGGTGCGGACCTTCGCCCGCCGGCCGGTGAATCCAGGCCGGCACTTCCCGGCCGTCGAACGTCGGATAGCGCACAAGATCAGGAACAGAAAACTGCTTGGTCTTGATGCCGCCTGTTTCACTTTTGGTCCAGCGCATGAGCCGGCCGTACTTCAATGGGTCGCGACCGAGCCTCAGTGCGTAGGCATCGCTTGGCGCACGCGGCATGTTCAGCGTCATGGCGAGTTTGCTGCCATCGGGGCTGAACTCGAGCCCGAAGGCTACGCCGGTTGGCATACTGTCCACGACCCGGTATTCCCGTGTTCGCGGATTCATCAGGTAGAGGCGCGAAACACCATCCTCGTTGGCAATAAACGCCATCCGCCTGCGGTCATCACTAATCACGACCTCGCCGACGTTCCACGCAATATCGCCCGTAAGTATTTCCGGCGCTGCTCCCCGAGCCAGCGACTGCCAGGCAAGCTGGTCGAACTCACTGCCCTGGTTCGTAACGAGCCAGAAACCATTGTTATTGTCGTCGAAAGCTATCGGCACGTTGCGGCTCTTGGTCTGGCCGCCTCCTGACAACACGGTCACCGCACCGGTGTCCAGGTCAACCAGACAGGCCCGAATATCCGGTTTGCTGATGCGGTTCCACGCCAGAAGTCGAGTACCGGTTTGCGAGAACTCTACCGGTGCCCAGTACGAACCATCGGTGGCCGCAACGACCAGCTCTGCTGTCTCCGGTTCGTCCGGCCGCATGACCCACAGGTCATTGGCGGCGCCATTGCGCCGCGTGCTTTGGTAGGCGATTCGTTCTCCGCGTCGGTCCCAGCGAAGGCTGCCGTTACGGGACTTGCCGTCGCTCAACATCGTCGCCTCACCCGCCTCAGGGTCGAACTTGAAGATTTGCGAGAACTCGCTTCCTCCGACGTCCCGCGTAAACGTCAGCTGCTGCGACCCCGGGCGGCGTGCGACCCGCGAAACCGGCTCCCTGAAAAATGTCTTTTGTTCGCGCGCCGCACGAGGCTTGTCAACCTTGTGCAGCGCTTCAACGCTAACGTACCCGGTCGTCACGTAAATGCCCCCGTCTCCTGCGGACCACGTACGAAACCTGGCCGAACGAATTTCCTGGTACGGAAAGAGGCTGTGCTGAGCTTCGAGCGGAATTTTCGGAATGCCCTCGAGAATCAGATTGCCGTTGTTCAGCTCGTAGCGTTCCACGCTGTCGGCTAGCGCCAGTGGCGAGGCGATCACCAGCATCATGACGGCGCGCATCACAACGGGCCTCTTGCCTCGATGACGGTTGGTCATGAGCTCAGGGGTTCGGTGTGATTTCCACTATGGCGCGGCCGGTTACAGTGCCATCCATGTAAGCCTGGAACGCCCCCGACAACTCGTCGAATGAAATTGTGCGGCTGCCGATCGTATCGAGGTGCTGTGGCATCAGGTCGCCACCGATCCGGGCCCAGACAGCGCGACGCAGGTCACGCGGCGTGTCGACCGAGTTGATGCCAAGCAGACAGACGGCACGCAGGATAAATGGCATCACCGTCGTGTTCAGCTCATGGCTGGCGGCAAGTCCGATACTTGCGATATTGCCACCGTAGTCCGTCGTGCGCGTCAGCCAGGTGAGGTAATCCCCGCCAAGGTTGTCGATAGCACCGGCCCACCGGGCCTTTTCCAGGGGGCGTTTCCCAAAATCGATTTCATCACGCAGCAGGATCTGCTGTGCGCCGATGGTTTTCAGATACCCCTCCTCTTCTGCCTTGCCGGTGACGGCGGCAACTTCGTAACCACGAGCCGCGAGCATGTCGATCGCGATACTGCCAACGCCGCCGGTCGCTCCCGTCACCACGATTGGGCCAAGGTCCGGCCTCTGGCCATTCTGTTCCATGCGATGAATTGCAAGCGCCGCCGTGTAGCCCGCAGTGCCGATCTGCATCGCCTGGGCACAGGTCATTCCTTCCGGAACCGCAACCAGGCTTTCGCCATCGACACGCGCGTACTCGGAGTAGCCACCGTCACGCGTTTCGCTGAGTCCGCAGCCATTGACGAGCACCTCGGTGCCTGGCTGAAACTCGGCATCCTCGGAACTGACCACAACACCCGCAAGATCGATACCCCCGTTGAGCGGGTAGCGGCGCAATATCCTGCCCTTTCCGGTGGCCGCCAGCGCGTCCTTGTAGTTGATGGTCGAGTGTGTGACGCGCACCACCACATTGCCTTCGGTCAGGTCATTAATAGTGAGCTGCTGGAACCCGGCAACGATCTTGCCATCCTGCTCGTCTATACGAAATGCGCGAAAACTATCCATTATGCTTCTCCAGCCGCTCGAGCCACGCGACGAGACCCTGAGCGTTCAAAACGACATCAATCTCCAGCACAGACCATATCGCATCACGGTCGCCTTTGAACCCATGATCGATCAAGCGCGTTGACAGGTGGTGATACATCGCGCCCTGGATTCGCGCCCCGCGATCCGGCAGTTCCTTGTTCGCAAGCGCGATGTCGACATACGCATCGATCCCGCTGTGCATGTCGTCCGCAAGCCGGCCGAGCTCCTGAACACGACTGTAATGCGTCAGATACAGCTGCTCGGGCCCACAGGCCATGATGCGATCCACTGACTTATGCGCCTCATCCGGATCGAAGCTCGCCGGTGTGGTCGTGGGGAAAATGAACTCCCCCTTGGCCGTATCCAGCTCGCGATAGGAAATGCCAAAATTATCGCCCGTGAACACGCCGCGCGACGTCGGGTCATTGAGCACGTAGTGATGCCTGGCGTGACCCTCTGTGTGCAGCGCCTGCATCGCCCGGCCATTCAGATCAAACCAGGCCTCGTCTTCGGCAACGATGACGCGCGACTCATCAACAGGAATGATGTCGCCGTACATCTCACGCGTCCGCTCCTCTCCGTAGACGCCGATCGTCCCGGCGATCAACCGCTCGGGGCTAACCATGTGCGGCGCTCCGCGCGGGTGAATGACGCAGCGCGCGTTTGGCAGTTGCTGCATCAACAGACCCGCACCACCGGCGTGATCCAGATGAATGTGCGTCAGGAAAACGTAGTCCACATCACCGGGTTCGAGGTTCTTTTGCCGCAAGCCGTCGAGCAATAGTGGCACGCTGTTGTTTGTGCCGGTATCTACAAGCGCGCCGCGACCGCCCTCTACGATGAGGTGGCTGGCGTCCTGAAGCGGACGCAGGTACTCGGTATCGATAGCAACGATGCCATCGTTCAGCGTGGTCAGTTGTGCGCGATTACTCAGGCGCTGTCGTCTCGAGCCCTTCGAGACTCGAGAAGTATCGTGCAAGAAGCGCAACGTCTTCTTCAGCGATCAGTGCCGCCTGCGCAGCCATAATCGGATCGCCGCGTGTGCCATCGCGATACTGAATGAGTGAGTTGAGGAGGTAATCCTGATGCTGACCGGCAAGCGTTGGCCACGCCGCGTTTACACTAATGCCGTTCTGGCCATGGCAGGCCGTGCAGGCTGCCGCCTTGTCAAAAGAAGCACCGTCGGTGCCCCCGGCCGCAACGGTGTCACCACCGATACTGGCGAGATAGGCCGAGATATCTGCGATCTCCTGGTCGGTCAGGCTCGTTGCCTGGGCCTGCATTGTCGGGTGCTTGCGCGTTCCGGCACGGTAGCCTTGAAGGGCAATCTCGAGGTACCCGGCTTTCTGGCCACCGAGTTTGGGCACGCGGTACGAGGGGTAGGCATTACGGTAGCCTTCGATGCCGTGGCAGCCAAGACAGGTGTATGCGAGGTCTTTGCCGGCCGCGGCATCGCCTTCAGCGTGCGCGGGCTGCGCGAATGGTGCCACCGCCAAGAGCAGTGTCGCGACAATAGCTACGATCTTCATGTTCGTAATCACTTGGTTACTCTATAGTTTCCGCGGCCCGGAAAATGACCAGACGTTGAGTGAGGCCGCTATGGTAGTGACACTCGACGCCGATTTCTAGCCTTCCCGAACGGGCAAAGCACCAATCGCATGCTAGCATCGATCCGGTTCGGCTATTCTTCTTGGGGATTGATTGTGAAAAAAGGTGTTGTCGCGGTACTGGTTCTACTCGCGGTTGTGGTGTTGGTCTCTCCCGCGATCGTTGGCCGTATGGCCGAAAAATCAATGGACGAGAACCTGAACTGGGCGGCCAGCGAAGCCGGAGAGGTTACGGTCACTTCCGAGGCCTTCACTCGCGGCTGGTTCTCTTCAGAGGGTCAGCACAGAATCGAGCTGCGTGACGGTGAATTGCTGACAGCAATACAGACCCTCTCCGGGCCGGTCGAAGCCAGCGATCTTCCTGTACTTGTCATCAGCACGCGCATCGATCACGGCCTGATTCCGGTCACGTCGATGTCGCGGGACAAGGGCTCGCTGGCGCCCGGTCTGGGCAGCGCGATCTCCACGATGCGGGTCGAGCTTCCTGACGGAGAGGCGATCGACGTACCCGGGACGATCTACAGCAAGTTCAGTCTTGGTGGTGCCCTGCATTCGAACTACCTGCTCGAAGCCGGCGAACACGCGGAAGGCGGCATGACGGCAAGATGGGCGCCGACAGATATTAATGTGACGACCCACCCGGTCAGCGGCGAGACCGCGTTCAAGGGAACCGTCGGACCGCTTTCCGTTGTTGATGACAACCAAAAGATAAGTCTCAGCGCCCTTTCTTTTGAAGGACAACAGGCGCCGACGAAATTCGGCATTGCTGTCGGCAACGTGGAATTCGCCCTCGACGATCTTGCCGTCGTGGTCGACAGCAGCCAGCCAACCGGCATCAAAGCAATGTCCGTCATAGCGACTACCGATATCGACGGTGATGACATTAATGCGAGCGCGACGATGAACATGGCGTCGCAGGACGTGCCGGGTCTTGGCGAGGTGGCGATCGACATGGTGTTTGACCTCAGCGGCGCAGACGCGGCAGCGATGGGGCGTGTGCAGCAGACCCTCGAGAGCATCGGCGCATCACAAGATCCGATGGCCATGTATTCGGCCGTCGAGGACGACCTTAAGGCCCTGTTTACGTACGGGTTCGACATGAATTTCGATCAACTGGACGTGACGCTGCCACAGGGAACGATCTCGTCGAAAATGTTGTTCTCTTTCGGCGAGGAGGATCCGGCAACATTTGACTGGACCTCTTTACTACTTGGCACAGAGGCATCGATCGACCTGTCCATTCCTGAGGCCGTCGTAGCGATGATCGTCCAGGCCAACCCAGAGGCCGCGATGGTCATCGGCGGTGGCTATCTCGTCTTGCGCGGCGACGCGTATGAGATGAAGGCGCAGCTGAAGAAGGGCCTGCTCACGGTCAACGGCGCACCGATCCCGATTCCGCTGGGCGCGGTCCGCTAGCCCTTGACGAGGTGGCAGGCCACGCGAGTACCAGCGTGGTCGACAAGCGTCGGT
>CALDZH010000106.1 GCA_937944275.1 uncultured Woeseiaceae bacterium | reverse complement strand
TCGCTGCGGATCGTCACGGCAGCGCATTTTATGCGGATATATCCTCAACACCGCATCTTGATATGGACATCCTTACAAATTGCCGCCGCGACGTGACCGGTCTGCCGCCTCAGGTCGTAGTACTCGACGGTTCGAGTCCTGCATGTGACTGGCGCGATGATCCGCGCAGCGCGATCCCGGGAAACTTGCCGGCCGACGAAATGCCGCGGGCAACGAGCACACGCTACTTCACGAATTCTAACGACAGTTACTGGCTCTCAAATCCCGATGAACCGCTCGAGGGCTACCTGCCGACGATTGGCCCCGAAAAGTCAGCACGAACGTTGCGTACACGCGCCGGACTCGTGTTCCTCAATGAACGCCTGGAAATGGGCAACAAGCTCAAACCCGATGATATCCAGTCGCTCCTGCTAAGCCATCGGCACTTCGGCGCCGAGTTGCTGCTTGACGACGTGCTTGCACTCTGCGGAAACGATAGCGAGATCGCTTCGAGCTGCGACGTGCTTCGCGCATGGGACCGCACGGCGAACGTCGACAGCCGCGGTATGCAGGTGTGGACGGAGTTCTGGGAGATTGCGCGCCACATTGACGACCTCTACGCTGTTCCATTCGACCCGGATGACGCGGTCAACACACCTCGCGGCATCGCAACCGATAATCCGGTCGTCCGGGACGCCGTTCGCGAAGCACTGGCAGCGGCGCAAAAACGACTGATCGATGCTGGCATCGAACCGGATATGCCGTGGGGTGACGTACAGTTCGCGGAACGCAACGGTACCCGGATTCCGGTGCCCGGCGGACCCGGCCGTCACGGCATGTTCAGCTACATCAACACAGATTTCACAAATGGCAAGGGCTATACGCCCATCGTTCACGGCAACAGCTACATCCAGGTTGTCACCTGGGATGATGACGGCGTGCCCGACGCACGCGGCATCCTGACCTACTCGCAATCGCCGGAAGCCGACTCACCGCATTACTACGACCAAACAGAGCTCTATGCGCGAGGCGAGTGGTTGCAACTGCCGTTCACGGACGAAGAGATTCTTGCCGATCCGAATCTAAGGACATTGACTCTGCGGGGTGACTAGGCCCATCTCGGGCCGAGTGGTATCCGTTCTTCGAAGGCCGGCCCTTTCTATCGAGGCCGCGCTCGGTTCTACAGGATCAAAGCCAGACGATCATCGCCAAGCACGTCGCGATGTTCAGTTGATGAAGCGTACTCGGACGGGCAGACGCCAGCATAGCGCTTGAATGTTTTAGAAAAGTAAGATGGATCGTTAAAGCCCGAAAGATAAGCGACTTCGGTGACCGCTATATCCGGCTTCTCAAGCAGCCTGCATGCTTCCTTGATACGAACGCGCAGCAGGTATTCTTTGAACGTGATGCCAAAAGCTGTTCGGAATGACCTGCTGAAACGGAACGAATCCATATTGCAGGCACCGGCAACATTAGCGCTGGTTACCTTCTCACGGAAGTGTTGTTCAATATAGGCAAGCGCAGGCATCAACTCTGCGGGCGTCGTGGTACGTGGGGCGACGTTATTTTCTTCTGGAATCGGCGATTTGTTCGCACAGATAACCCTGTTCCTGACGCGCTCGTTAGTATGGCGAGTCAATTTCTGCAGTGCCGATAGAGCGCGTACCAGTTCGCGTTCAGAAACGGGTTTAACAAGGTAGTCCCAGACGCGAGCACGAAATGCCCATACCGCCAGTGATTCCGAATGCTGCATGGTCGTCATCAAGATCGGAATGCTTGGGAACTCCCGCTTTGTACGTTCCATTAGCTTCAGGCCGGGCCGCTCAGGATAATCGAAATCAAACAGGAGCAGGCTCGGCGCCATGCGTTTGATCTCGGAGTGCAATGAGCTGCCGGCGTGCGGTCTCGTTATTTCGAAGTACTCGCCAAACAGCACGGGCAACTCAGACTGTTTCACCGATACAGTCTGATCAATCCACATTATCTGTGCTTTCGCTTTCGTTTCCATATACTGCCGTGCGCCGAAATCTTCTCCACGCGAAATGCTCCCAGAAGTAAATTCACAGAGATAGGAAGTGGTTCTCAGATTTAAGCGCGATAAATCCGGCATTGTGCTCATATGAATACACGTGCCATGAATCAGTGTCGGAGTTATGACAAGTGAGGCTTTCGATTCAGCCACGGAAATCGAGTCGCAGGCAGGAAAAGGTGACCCAAGTCACAAAAAAGATAACCCAAATCACAAATAACAAAAAATTCCAAACTCGTTGCAAGAAAGTCCTAACGAACGACCGTAGCCTTCGCCTATAACTATCGCCGTGTTTAGAGATCTCGTGGATTTCGCAAGCACGATTATCGGTAGTCGCTTCAGCGATGGAGCAGAAATAAAAGGACATGGTGTCCCTAAAAGGAGTTTGAAAATGAAACAGTACGTAATGAAGTTTCTTAAAGAAGAAGATGGTCTGACGACGGTTGAGTACGCGATTGCGGGCGGCCTGGTTGGCGCAGCAGTAATTATCGCATTCACCGATCTCGGCACGGCGGTGGGCGGAGTAATTACGGGTATCACTGGCGATCTCACTGGGCCGTAATTATAGGTCTAGTCACTCGCTATAACCCATGGATAGCCTTACCCCAAGGATGGGAATAAGGCAGGAGACAGAGCACAATGTTTGACCCGCTTTCCAATCACTTGTTGATCGGCATCATGCTGACGGTACTTGGAATCGCTGTTCTTAGCGATTTGCAGGACCGCCGCATTCCCAACCAGTTAGTGGTCTTTGGTCTGTTGTTGGGTCTTACGGGACAAACCTTGTTAGCGGAAGGCGGCGGTCTGACGACCGCCGGCTCTGGTGCCCTGGTCGGTCTTGCCTGTCTCTTGCCTTTCTATATTTCAGGCGGACTGGGCGCGGGAGATGTCAAGCTAATGGCGATGTGCGGTGCCTTTCTCGGCCCGCAATACGCTGTAGTAGCGTCTGTCGCGTCTTTGCTTGTCGGTGGTGTTATCGGCGTCGCCTGGTTTTTTTGGCAGTTCTTCGCACGCGGTGACCACTACATCACAGACGACTACATCACAGACGATGGAACGTCGGCATCAATCCCGGCCGTTGGTCACCAAACCGTACCGACATCAGCTATTCCTTACGCGGTGGCGATTTTTGTCGGAAACCTCATTGCGCTCAAGGCGATGCCCATGATTCTGCCTGTATTTAATGGAGGAATATCCTCGTGATATCCACGGATAACAATGCTGCAATGCTTCTCAACGATGATGAAGCCAAGATGAGCGACGTGGAATCGCTTACCCGGCTTGCGCCGAGGCCCCGCATGCTGGAAGA
>CALDZH010000105.1 GCA_937944275.1 uncultured Woeseiaceae bacterium | reverse complement strand
GAGGCGCGGCTCGCGGAAATCAAAATACTGCGCAGCCCACATCTGGTGCTGGCCGACGCCCGTTGAAATGATTGCTTCGCCTTTCGTGAGCTTGTTGATTTCCTCGATCACTGCATAGGGCTGGATCAACTCCGAGCTGCGATCGTAGTTCATCGCATAGTCACGCTTGAGCTGAGCAATTTCTTCGTGCCAGGTGCTGAAGTTCTTGCTGAATCCGATACGGCGGCCGTAGGCGAGCAAGTCGTTGAGGTCGCGCTCTAGCATACCGACGTGATGCCAGTTGACGCGCTTGACCTTGCCGATTTCGGCAAAGTCGACATCAAAGTGGGCGATGTTCTTGGCGCGGGGTGCGAACTGTCCCGGGTTACCGGCGACGCGGTCGTCAAAACGCGCACCTGTGGCAATCAGAAAATCGCAGTCCTCGACTGCGTAGTTGGCCGACGCTGTGCCGTGCATGCCCAACATGTGCAGTGCGAGCGGGTGGGTTGTATCGCTGGCGCCCAGCGCCATAAGGGTTGTCGTTACAGGAATGCCGTACTCGTTCGCAAACCGGCGCATGGCCTTGGTCGCGTTGGCATTGATTACGCCGCCGCCGGCATAGATCAGCGGACGTTCCGATTCCGACAACATAGTATAGAAACGTTCACAGGCATCATCACCGAGGTTGTTCGCCTCGACCTTGGCGAGGCGCCTTCGGTAGCCGTGCAACGGCAGCGTGCCGGATCCCTTGAAGGGCCCTTCCCAGTTCTGGATGTCTTTGGGGATGTCGACGACGACCGGCCCCGGACGGCCGGTGCGAGCAAGTTCGAACGCACTGCGTACGGTTGCTTCGAGTTTCTCGGCGTCCGTCACAAGAAAAACGTGCTTCGCGACGGCGCCCATGATGGCAGCGACAGGCGCTTCCTGGAATGCGTCGGTACCAACTGCTGCAGTGGGCACCTGGCCGCAGATGACAACCATCGGGACGGAGTCGGCCATGCTGTCGCGGACGGGAGTGACGGTATTGGTGGCGCCCGGACCTGAAGTAACCATGACGACGCCGACTTCACCGCTTGCTCGTGCATACCCTGCAGCCATAAACCCCGCGCCCTGTTCGTTGGCCGGGACGACCAGTTGCATGGCAGCCTCGGCATCCGGCTGAACGTGATGGTCGTTGTAGCGGAATATGGCATCGTAGATTGGCAGGATGGCACCACCCGAGTAGCCAAAGATCGTTCGTACTCCCTCAGCGGCCATGATCTCGACCACGGTATCAGCGCCCGAGAGCGTTTCACCTGTGCGAGGATGTGAGGATAGTGGGTCGATTTTTGCCTGTTTGTTCATGGCGCTACTACTGTATTGTTAAGTCACGGTTTTTCGGCGAGTGTTTACCAATTCAGGGTGCATTGCAATACTGGAAAATCTGCGCGACCATCCGCCCTGTATCTTCGTAAAATCGGTTTCATTTGTAATTCATCATGCGACACGCAATATCAGTCCTCCTGGAAAATGAGGTCGGCGCTTTGACACGCCTGACGGGGATGTTCTCGTCGCGCGGCTATAACATCGAAACTCTGAATGTGGCCCCTACCTACGATTCGCGCGTATCTCGCGTAACCCTCGTCGTATCGGGCTCGGACTCGGCTATCGCCCAGCTTAATGCACAGCTGGCGAAGCTCGTCGATGTGGTCAACATCCACGACATGACGCTGGGTGAGCACTTCGAGCGTGAGCTGGCAATCGTCAAAGTGAAACTCGGCACCGGCGATTTGAAAAAGGCGGTCGAGGTGGCGAGGCGCTTTGACGCTGAGATGCTGGATGAGGACACCAAAAGCTGCACGATGCAGTTGACGGGTCCCGTCGCCGAGATCGACGATTTCATCGCGGAAACAGCCAAGGTCGGTGACCTTTCGGCCGTTGCACGTAGCGGCACGGTTGCCGTATCGAAAGGTGAAGTCACGCTGACGTCATTCGATCGGCAGCACCTGCTCGTCGGCTGATCGTGGCCGCGCTGGCGATTTCGGATTTCCGGCGACTCGTCGTCAAGGTCGGTTCATCTCTGCTGGTAGACGAAAACGGACAGCTGAATCGTGGCTGGCTTGAAACGCTCGCTCAGGACATCGCTACACTGCAACAGCAGGGTCATGAAACTCTGATTGTCTCGTCCGGAGCCATTGCGATCGGCTGCTCGATTCTGGACATGAACAAGCGGCGGGCCCGTCTTGAGGATCTGCAGGCCGCGGCCGCAGCGGGCCAGGTGCAGCTGGTGCATGCGTACCAGGAAGTGCTGGGTTATCACGGCATCGCAGCCGCACAAGTGCTCCTGACGCCCGAGGACACCGAAAACAGACGGCGATTTCTCAACGCGCGCGGTACCCTTGGACGACTTATCGAGCGCGGCGTCATACCTGTCATCAATGAGAATGACACGGTCGCTACCGAGGAGATCCGCTATGGTGACAACGACCGCCTGGCCGCCCGCGTAGCGCAACTGGTCATGGCTGATGCCCTGATCCTTCTGTCCGATGTGGATGGCTTTTATACCGCAGACCCCGGTAAGGACCCGACCGCGGAGTTTATTCCGGAAGTTCGGCGCATTGACGGCGCCGTCCTGGCGATGGCGGGCGAGACCCGCTCCGATGTCGGTAGCGGCGGTATGGCGACCAAGGTGCAGGCTGCACGCATAGCGACGCATGCGGGATGTTCGACCGTCATCGCAAGTGGAACTATAAATCACCCACTCAACGCGCTTGCGAACGGTGTGCGTTGCACGGTATTCACCGCCGAGGGGACACCGACCGCTGCTCGCAAGCAGTGGCTCGCCGGAGCCCTCGAAGTACAGGGTGAGTTGTGCGTCGACCAGGGTGCCGTGGACGCATTGCTTAATGGCAAGAGCCTGTTGCCAGTCGGCGTTGTCGATGTGGTGGGCAATTTCAGGCGTGGCGATGTGGTGAATATCACCGGGCCTGATGGCGGCGAGCTCGGTCGTGGGCTCGCAGAATATTCGGACTCCGAGGCTAGTCGGCTGGCCGGCTGCCAATCAGAACAGATAGAGGAAAAAATCGGTTACCGCGGCCGTTCGGTCATGGTGCACCGGGATGAATTGGTGTTATTC
>CALDZH010000104.1 GCA_937944275.1 uncultured Woeseiaceae bacterium | reverse complement strand
ACGGGATTGAACAGGGCGATGAGTAAAATGAATGCAACAGCGCCGATACGGCCTCGCATCGCAATTGCGTTAAGCCTTTGTTCGATCAACATATTTTTCGCCTACATCAGAGGTAATTAAACTAGTCCATCTCGGTCACATAAACGGCGACCGCCAAATTTCTTTCTCAGAACCGCACAATTTCGTCAGAAGCAACGGTGCCGCCCCGATCGCGTGCTATGTCGGGGTAAGACTAAAGACCAGATTAAGTGAAATTATCGGGTTGCAACGCGGGCTGCGACCGAACATTTCCCCCTGGAAACGTTGTCCTAACCGCGACGAGTACCACCATCTTTTTAAATATAGGTGTTTGTACTTACGCGTTTAGTTAATTTAACTTTACACGGCCCACTAAGCAAGGATCTTTTGCGAGCCAGCGGAGCGGGGCGCGGTTATGTAAAGTACTGAGATCAGTAGAAAAAATCAGCGATCAGGGACCGCCTTTTTATTAGACGAGGTCGGCGGAGGCGAGAATACGGTGAACGTTTTGTTGCAAAGGTAGCATGCCGGCAAGTAGAGCATCGGACTGTCGTTTGCCGGCCTCATAGTCCTGAACACAGCGCAGCACTGCCGGTGAACGCAACACCGAGCGCCTGTCGATCAGGTCCTGCTGCGTCATCCAGCGCCGCGATAATATGCCGTCATCGAGCGGCAAGGATTCGTCGCAGCCGAAAAAGGTCGCGGCATAAACAAGGCGCAGGAATTGCTGGCGGGTTTGTGGATGTATCCAGAGATAAACGCCGATCAGGTCCTGGCACTCGACCGTGCAACCGGTTTCTTCAAGGGTTTCGCGCACCGCGGCCTGCTCAGGGGACTCGCCGGCCTCGATATGGCCGCCAGGCTGACTGAATACGCGTCGTCCCATGGCGCGCTCTTCAACGAGCAGGTATTTGTTGTCGTGCTCGACTACCGCAGCAACTGTCAGGTCGGTTGGATACATTCGTGGTGAATCCCGGAGCCGCCTCGGTCTATATACCGAGTTGACGAAATTCCAGTTGTGTTTCGCTCGCCAGCCAAATCTCGTCAAACATCTTGCCGTAAAGTCTCGCAACTGCCGGCTCGTAGGTATCCACGATGCCTTCCCAGCGCGGTGCCTGCAGGCGATAGACCAGTGCGGTTTCATCAGCGATGCAAAACGCTTCGCCGTGAGTTCGCAGATCCTCATGAACGTGCCGAAATTCGATGTAGGTGTTCAGGCGGCGACCGAGGTGCACGAAATTGTTGCCGCTCTTGACGGCCCGCGACGGATCCGCAATCAGGACGCGAATACGCGCATAGGTCTGTGAGAGCACGAGTCGTTTGATGATTTCGAGGAACTCCGGATCATCGTAGATTCCCGGTTCAAGGTCATGCGTGAATATAGAAACTTTGCGCGATGCCTCGCGGACAACCTCGATGGCCGCTTCACGCATTTCTTCACGCGTCGAGATAACCCAGCGCTTGCTTTTTTGCCGTGCCTGCTCCATAGGCTGATCATATTACCGGCGAGGGCCATTTTACTTTGCCAACTGCGTCACGTTTTTGACCGATCTTTCCCTGTTGCAAATCATTCGCATCCCGCGCCAGATCACGGCTTCAGATGCCCTGGTCCGATGGTCCCAGTGCAACTCTGTTTGACATATGCCGATCAGGTCTCGGGCAGAGCAAATCCGCCCGATTTCGCTATCCAGGCGACTACTTCTGCGATTGCACCGATCGCTGGCAGGGGGCCCTGGATCCTCCGCGTCGCGCACAATTCGCTGACGAAGGTGTCCACGCGGTCGGGCAGGGGCATCTGTCTGCCGTTCAAATAGATACTGTGCTCGTCATAGGCCATGCGAGCCATCCCGTGTACGTTGATAGACGCACCTTGACTCAGACGTTCCAGTATTCCCGCGGCATCGCCCGTCGAGGCGCCTTCGGGCGTTATCCAGTCCTTGGTAGCCGTGACATAGCGTCCCAGGGCTTCGGCGACCTCGGCGCGTTGATTCGGCCTTGCTCCAAGTAATCGCACGGCGCGATCGACCGCATGTGCCGATATACGCCCTGATTGCGCTTCACCAGGATTCAGGTCGCTGTCGGAGTAGAACGGGTTGTTCTCGTCGGTGTTGAGAAATTCGGCGACCAAATCAGACAATTGAGGCGCGCGCATGCCGATAGAGTAGGTGATGCACGCACGCGTGGCGGTGCCCCAGTGTGGCACTCCAGGTGGAAGATAGAGGACATCGCCTTCGCGTGCCGTGTGTTGCTGCCCCTGAAACTCCTCTGTTAACGCGAGGTCGTCGCTTGCGTCGGGGTCCTCGTCCACGCTGCCCATCGCTACGTGCCATTCGCGGATGCCGATCCCCTGGCAAAGAAAGACATCGTAGTTGTCTTGATGCGGGCCGACACCGCCGCCGGGGGCGGCAAAGCTCACCATGAGATCATCAATGCGCCAGTCAGGAATGAACGGCACGTGTGCTAACAGCTTGCGCATGGCCGGCAGGTGTTTTTCGACATCGTGCACCAGCAAGGTCCAGTCCCTTTTCGGCAGTGCAGCAAGGTACTCCTCGTCGAATGGCCCCGTCTCGGCGTGATATCGGACCCGGCCATCGCTGCGATTCGTGAAGACGAGGCGTGACTCGACGTCGTCGAGTGTTGCCAGCCAACCCAGTTCATTGCGAGATATTGCCGGGCGCAATCGATCGAGCGCCTGCGGCATGAAGAGGTAGTCTTTCTGCCAGTGGTCAGCGAGAAACTTCTCGGCGGACAGTTTGCCGGGGAGCCTCAGCATCGGGGGCGGTTCAGATATCGCGGGCTTGTTCGTCAGCAAGACCTGTGTAGGTCTCGGGCGTCAGCTTCAGCAAGCGCTCTTTCTCAGCATCAGGAATGTCCAGTGTCTGCACGAACTCGAGCAAAACGTCTTTCGTGACAGCCTGGCCGCGGGTCAGCGCCTTGAGCTTCTCGTAGGGGTTCGGGACTCCGTAACGTCGCATCACGGTCTGCACGGCCTCTGCGAGAACCTCCCAGGCCTGCGACACGTCGGCACGAATGGCGTCCTCATTGACCTCCAATTTGCCGACGCCTTTGAGCAGAGACTGCAGCGCGATAACCAGGTACGCCGCCGCCACGCCAAGGTTTCGCTGCACGGTCGAGTCTGTGAGGTCGCGCTGCCAACGGGAGATCGGGAGCTTCTCGGCAAAGTGGCTGAGCAGTGCATTAGCCAGGCCCAGATTGCCCTCCGCGTTTTCGAAATCAATCGGGTTGACCTTATGCGGCATGGTCGAGGAGCCAACCTCGTCCTTGGCCACTCTTTGCTTGAAGTAGCCGAGCGAAATGTATCCCCAGACATCACGCGCGAAATCAATGAGGACCGTGTTGTAGCGCACGAGCGCGTGGCAGTACTCCGCCGTCCAGTCGTGCGGTTCGATTTGAGTCGTGTAAGGGTTAGGCGTCAGTCCGAGCGACTCTACAAAGCGATGGCTGATGGCCTTCCAGTCCGCATCAGGGTATGCGATGACGTGGGCGTTGTAGTTGCCGACGGCGCCATTGAATTTGCCGAGTATATCGACGTCGGCAAACTGCTTTTCGATACGCTCAAGTCGCGCAACGACGTTGGCCAGTTCCTTGCCGAGTGTTGTCGGACTGGCGGTCTGGCCGTGAGTGCGTGACAGCATCGGCAGGCCGGCGTGGTCGCGTGCGAGCGCTTTGAGCTTGTTGCGTAACTCGCGCATCTGCGGGCTGAGAACGTCGCTGCGAGCGGATCGCAGCATGAGCGCGTACGACAGGTTGTTGATGTCCTCCGAGGTGCAGCTGAAGTGCAGGAAGTCCTTGAGGGACTGCGTCTCGGGACCGTCGCCGAGTTTTTCGCGAATGAAGTACTCGACTGCTTTGACGTCGTGGTTCGTCGTGGCCTCAATTGTTTTCACTCGCTCGGCGTCATCAAGAGAGAAGTTATCGACGATGTTGTTCAGAACATCTTTCATGACAGACGATGGCGGACTCAATTCGCCGATTTGCGGCTCGTCGGCCAGGCACTGCAACCAGCGGACTTCTACAAGCACACGGAAACGAATCAGGCCGAATTCGCTGAAAATATCGCGGAGGCTGTTGACCTTGTCCGCGTAACGGCCGTCTGCCGGGGATAGGGCTCTCAGGGATGAGACTTTCATGTTCGGGAAACCACTGTAGACTTGCGCGCGCAAAGCGCGAATCATACACCTTTTCGTAACAGTTTAAGGGGCGCGAAAGCGCCCGATGGAGCAGGATCCGCAATGAGTGACAAGGCATTTCGTATCGAACATGACAGCATGGGTGAACTTCAGGTGCCTGAAGATGCCCTGTGGGGTGCGCAGACTCAGCGCGCCGTAAACAACTTCCCGATTTCGGGCCTTGCAATGCCGCGCCAGTTCATCGCGGCGCTCGGCCTCGTCAAGTGGGCGGCCGCCGGTGCCAACGCCGAACTTGGCCTGATCAAGAGCGACGTTGCGATCGCCATTCAAAAAGCCGCCTTGGCCGTATCGGAAGGCGATTATGACGAACATTTCCCGATCGATGTTTTTCAAACAGGGTCGGGTACGAGTTCGAATATGAACGCCAATGAGGTCATCTCGCACATTGCTACGGCAGCGCTCGGCGCCGAAGTGCATCCGAATGACCACGTGAACATGAGTCAAAGCAGTAACGACGTGATCCCGACCTGTGTGCACGTCAGTGCCGCACTGGCGATTCATGAGAAGTTGCTGCCGGCACTATTACATCTTTCCAAGGCCCTGGAGGCCAAGGCCGATGAAACGCGTGATGTCGTCAAGACCGGCCGCACACACCTGATGGACGCCATGCCTGTGACGCTGGGCCAGGAAATCGATGCCTGGCGCTCCCAGATCGACCACGGGGCGGAGCGCATAAAAGACACGATGAAGCGGCTGACCGAGCTTGCCCAGGGTGGCACTGCCGTCGGCACAGGAATCAATGCACATCCCAAATTTGGTAGGAAAGTCGCCAATCTGCTGGGCGAGAAAACGGGCGTGCCGTTCAAGGCCGCCGACAACCAGTTCCAGTCCTTGAGTTGCCAGGACGCAGCCGTGGAGACCTCGGGGCAGTTGCGGGCACTTGCCGTCAGCCTGACAAAGATCTCCAACGACCTGCGCTGGATGAACTCGGGGCCGCTCGCCGGTATTGGCGAAATTGCCCTGCCGGCACTGCAGCCGGGGTCCAGCATCATGCCGGGCAAGGTCAATCCGGTCATACCTGAGGCTGTTGCCATGGTTTGTGCGCAGGTAATTGGCAACGACGCGACCATTGCCATGGGCGGGCAGTCGGGCAACTTCCAGCTCAATGTGATGCTGCCGGTGGTGGTCTACAACCTGTTGCAAAGCATCGAGATACTGGCAACGTCGAGCGTTGTCCTGGCGGACAAGGCGATTTCAGGTTTTACCGTCAACCTCGAGAACATTAACAAGGCGCTCGGACGCAACCCGATTCTGGTTACGGCGCTGAATCCCGTCATTGGCTATGAACTCGGTGCGGCCGTAGCCAAGAAAGCGTACGCCGAAGGGCGGGCAGTCAAGGACGTTGCGAAAGAGATGACGGACCTGACCGACGAGGAACTCGACCGCTTGCTCGACCCGGCGGCACTGACCGAGGGTGGTATCAAGCATTAACGGCGGTCCGACAGACGGGCCACTCGCCGCGGACGCGCTGCGTGCGCGTTTCGCCGGCACCCGGCTGCCCGACGACCCGCTCGATGTTGTTATGCCCCCCGGTCTTTCGAGGTGGCCGCATGGTTTGCGCGATAAGCTCGAAGGTCCCCTCAAGCCCGCGGGGGTGCTGGTGCCAATCATCGAGCGGGTGGAGGGCCTGTCGGTGCTGCTTACGCAGCGCGCCTCTCATCTCAAGCATCATGCGGGGCAGGTCAGTTTTCCCGGCGGGAGCATGGAAAAGCACGACGACGACGTGCGGGCCACTGCTTTGCGCGAGACCGAGGAGGAGGTCGGCATAGCTCCACACCAGGTGGACGTCATCGGTTACCTGAGGTCTATGCCAACGATCACAGGTTTCGCCGTCACGCCCGTGGTAGGCCTTATTCGCGGAGTGGCAGATTTCTCTATCGATCGTACAGAAGTCGAATATGCATTCGAGGTGCCGCTGGACTACCTGTTGGATGAGCGCAACGATCGGCTTTGCGACCGGGAGTACGAAGGTAGAAAGTTTCGGTTAATTGAGTTCCACCACGCAGGGGAGCGCATCTGGGGTGCGACAGCCTACATGTTACTGGCATTTAGAGAATACCTTTTAAATAAATAGGTTATGAATAATATCGAGAAACTACTTGAGGTAATGCAGAAGCTTCGGGACCCGAAAAATGGCTGTCCGTGGGATATCGAGCAGGATTTCTCGACCATTGCTCCATATACGATCGAGGAGGCCTACGAGGTGGCAGACGCCATTCACCGCGAGGACTTCGATGAGCTGCGCGCGGAGCTCGGGGATCTGCTGTTCCAGATCGTTTTCTACGCCCAGATGGCTGCAGAGAGGGGCCATTTCGACTTTGACGATGTCGCCGGCGACATTTCTGCAAAGATGGTGCGGCGACACCCGCACGTGTTCGGCTCTGACGATGAGCGTGCTAAAGGCAAGGTCGACGGCAGCTGGGAGGAGATCAAGGCGCAGGAACGGGCAATTCACGACGATGACAGCGCCCTGGCGGGTATCGCGAAAGCACTGCCGGCACTTATGCGGGCGCAGAAGCTTGGCAAGCGAGCCAGCCGCGTCGGCTTCGACTGGCCGAACCGCAAAGGAGTGCATCTGAAGATCGAGGAGGAGCTGGAGGAGCTCGAAGAAGCAGTCGGTACGCGGGATGCGGCCAGCATCGAGGATGAAATTGGCGATTTACTGTTCGCGGTCGTTAACCTGGCGCGGCATGTTGGCGTGGACGCTGAAACGGCCCTTACCGGCGCTAACCATAAATTTGAGCGTCGTTTTCGGTCCATGGAGGCCGCTATCGAGTCCGAGGACCTCGATCTTCGCAAGGAGACGCTCGAGTCATTGGAGTTGCGCTGGCGCAAAGCCAAGAAAAAGGTAGGCTAATAGACTTGTAAATCAATGACTTGCGTGTTCAGGCAAGGTTCATTGCAGGGAGTCTAGTCTTGTTCCCAGGCTGGCAACAGGCCAGTCATTGGACTGAAGGACAAGACCATGAACGCAAAGACACGTATCGCCACACTGGCCCTCGCCGCGATGCTGTTTGGCAGCAACGCCTTGGCGGACCACGGAAACAACACATACGCTCGGCACAATGGCGTGCAGTATGACTATGCGCAAGTGATTTCGGCTGAACCGATCATCAATTACGTGACGGTGTCTGCGCCGGTGCGCGAGTGCTGGGAAGAAATGCAGTATTACTCGGTCGACCGCAACGCAGGCCGCCGTGACGGAAGCACGCTCGTTGGCGCCATCATCGGTGGTGTTGTCGGGCATCAGTTCGGAAGCGGGAGTGGTAACGATGCCGCGACTGTTGCTGGCACCCTGATCGGTGCGGCCATCGGCAACGATGCGGCTCGCCGCCGTAACGGTGTTGCCGTGGAGACCCATGCACGACCGGTTGAGCGCTGCGAAACTCGCTATCGCGAGCATCGTGAGAAGCGTATCGATGGTTACCGGGTGATGTATCGCTATCATGGCCAGAAGTACATGACCGAGATGCCGTATGACCCGGGCCGCAAGATCCGTATCCGCGTTGACATCCGGCCGGCCGGCTAACAGGAAACCGATGTGACGCGCTCCGTTGCAATCAGTCAGCGCTCGTACCACACTTGGTCCATGCGAATCTCACTGACACTTTTGCTGTTGGCCGCGACGGTTGTAATGCCGTTGCGCGCCGACGCTTTCGATCTTGAGGAAAACCTGAAAGAGCAGCACGTTCAGTACCAGGGCGAGCCGCTGTTGCAGGTTGCCCAGAGCAACGGCGTGTCGCTTTCCGAAGCGATCGAGCAGATTCGGCGCCGCACAGGTGGTCGCGTGGTCAGCGCGGAGACCAAGGTGCAGGGCGGACGCGAAGTGCATCACATCAAAGTTCTCACAGACGACGGTAAGGTCAAGACCTACAAGGTCAATGGCCCGCGCCGATAATCTTTCGCCGGACTGTATGGCGGCGGGGAAGGAGCAGGGAACATGCGATTGCTGGTAATCGAAGACGACGCAACTTTGCGTGAATCACTCGCACACAAACTGAGCGAGGCAGGCTTCGCTGTTGAGCAGGCTGCCGACGGCAAGGAAGGGCTGTATTTCGCCAGTGAGTACCCGATCGATCTCGCCATCATTGATCTCGGTCTGCCCGAGATGTCGGGACTCGAGATCATCAAAAAGGTCCGTGCCGATGGACACACTTACCCTATCCTGATTCTCACGGCGCGTGATCGCTGGGAAGACAAGGTGGATGGCCTGAGTGCCGGTGCAGACGACTACGTCGTCAAGCCCTTCCATTTCGAGGAAGTCAGCGCGCGAGTCAACGCGCTGTTGCGCCGCAGTGGTGGCTGGGCCTCGTCGGTACTGAGCGCGGGGCCCGTGACCCTCGATATGTCGCGCCAGGAAGTCCTGGTCAATGATGAGGCAATCGAACTGACGAGCTTCGAGTACAAGATTATCGAATACCTCATGGTGAGTGCCGGAAAGGTGATTTCGAAGTCCGAGCTGACCGACCGCTTGTACGATCAGGATTTTGAACGTGACAGTAATGTGATCGAAGTATTCATCGGACGCTTGCGCAAGAAGCTCGACCCGGACAACTCCATCAAACCGATCGAGACACTCCGGGGACGCGGCTACCGTTTCGCGCTGGAACGAAACCAGGTCGACTGAGCCTTGCATGAACTCACTTAGCAGCCGACTCCTGATCTCTGTCAGTGTGTTGCTGCTGCTCTTTTTTGGCGCGACGATTGCGGTGCTCGACCGAGCCTTTACGGAAGCCGGGGAACAGGCTCGCCGCGACATTCTAGATGGCCAGCTCGTCGGATTGCTCGCTGCCGCCGAACCGGATGACTCGGGTGAGCTCGTTATGCCGGATCGGTTGCGCGAACCGCGCTTTGAGCGCATTGGTTCGGGCCTGTACGCGGAGCTCAGAGATCTGCAAGGGGAGGTGCTTTGGCGCTCTCGTTCAGCGCTCGGCCTGGAAGTTCCTGGTGGTACGGTCCCTGAGCTCGGTAATCACCTGTTCGGGCGCGAGTCCTTCGAGGACGGCACGCCTTTATTGACTCTTAGCCTGGCGGTTGAATGGGAACTGGATGACGGCGCCTCGAAATCCTACGTATTCAAAGTTGCCGAGAGTCTCGACGGATTCAACGCGCAGATAGCCGGTTTTCGAAGGCAGCTTTTTGGCTGGTTCGCTGCCGTAGCGTTTACGATGTTATTGGCATTCTCGATGCTGTTGAGGGGCCTTCTGAAGCCGCTGCGCCAGATCGAAACCGAAATCACCGAAATCGAGGAGGGCGATCGCGCGTCGCTCTCCAGCAAGTTCCCGACCGAGCTTACCGGCGTTGCGCGCAACATGAATCTGTTGATCGATAGCGAACGAGCGCGCTCGGACCGTTATCGGTACACGCTGGATAACCTGGCGCACAGTCTGAAGACGCCGCTGGCGGCAATGCGGGCGCTCCTCAACGACCGGCAGGAGGAGGGCTTTGGCGACCGCTTTGATGAGCAGATTGAGCGTATGGATGAGATCGTACGCTACCAGTTACGCAAACCGGCCGCGTCGGTTGCAGACAACCTGGTTCTGGCTCCCGTGCCGGTCGAGAAAGAAGTGGCGCGCCTGATTGATGGTCTGCGCAAGGTTTATCACGATAAACATCCAGAGTTCGAAGTGCGCATCGAGAAAGGCATGCAATTTCGCGGCGATACCGGCGATTTTTTGGAAGTTGCGGGTAATCTGCTGGATAACGCCTGCAAGTGGTGTGAGCGCAAGGTGCGAATCAGTGCAGTGCCGTCGGTAGGTGCTCGCGCGGTCGCGAGCGGCATGGTGCTAACCGTGGCGGACGATGGCCCGGGGATTCCGCAGGATGCCGCTGACGCGCTATTGCAGCGTGGCATGCGCCTTGATGAGTCGACGCCGGGTCATGGCATCGGTTTGGCTGTTGTAAAAGAAATCGCCCGCTCGTATGGCGGGCGACTGTCGATCAAAAGGTCGGAGCTGGGAGGTGCCGAGATCACGGTCTCGATACCGCCCGTTGCTACGGCGAAAAGCGACCAGGCTCCTTAACGGCGCTCGCTCGCCGTCCTTGCCAGTTTCAGCAATGGCTCCATCAGGTCCAGCGGTAGCGGGAATACAATGGTGTTTGTTTTCTCGCTGGAAATTTCCTTCAATGTCTGCAAGTAGCGCAGCTGCAGGGCCAGTTCCTCCTTAGCCAGCATGCCGGCGGCCTCGGCAAGAGCCTTCGCCGCCTGCTTTTCACCTTCGGCATTGATAATCTTGGCTCGCCGGGCGCGCTCCGCCTCGGCTTGCTGCGCGATGGCGCGGATCATGCTCTCATCGAGGTCGACATGCTTGATCTCTACATTGGCAACCTTGATTCCCCAGTTGTCCGTGCGCTGATCGAGTAATTCCTGAATATCGTTATTGAGTTTGTCACGCTCGGCCAGCATGTCATCGAGTTCGTGCTGGCCCAGAACAGAGCGCAATGTCGTCTGCGAAAGCTGGCTCGTCGCCTCAAAGAAGTTTTCGACGCGGATAATCGCCTTCTCCGGATCGACTACCCGGAAATAGATCACGGCATTGACCTTGACCGACACATTGTCCCTGGAGATGACGTCCTGCGTCGGTACGTCCAGAACCAGGACGCGAAGGTCGACACGCGTCATTTTTTGGATTCCCGGGATAAGAATGATGAGGCCGGGGCCTTTGACTCTCTGGAAACGTCCGAGGAAGAAAATAACGCCTCGCTCATACTCCTTGAGAATCTTGATCATCTGGGAGAGCACCAGAATGACAGCCACCGCAAAAATTACGTAAGGCAGGAACGGCATAACGGTCTCCTATAAATATTCAGGCTATTCCGAAGTCGTTGCTTCGGGGCTTGCGACTGATTTGACTTCGAGCGTTAGCCCATCCAGCCTGGTTACGATGAGCTGCTCGTTCTTGGCGACGGCGCCCCGGCTTCTTGCATGCCAGGCTTCGCCTTCGAGCCAGACCTTGCCATCACCCTCGAAGTCCTCCATGGCGACAGCTGTGCCGCCAACAATTGATCCTTTCCCGGTAATCGCCCCGCGGCGTCGCAGTTTGAGCAGGTAACCGAGAAGCCATATCAGCAGCACGGCAAAACCGAGTCCCAGTCCTATGACGAAGGCATACGAGATACCGAATCCGGGAACACCGCTATCAAACATGATGATTGCACCGAATACGAACGCGGCAATGCCGCCTAATCCGAGGGCACCAAAGCTGGGCGCATAGGCTTCGGCAACCATTAACGCGATGCCAACGATAATCAGTGCAAGGCCCGCGTAGTTCACCGGCAGTACCTGCAGCGCGTAAGCGGCCAAAAGCAGGCAAATCGCACCAACGACGCCGGGGACGATGGCACCCGGGTTCCAGCCTTCGTACATCAAGCCGTACAGGCCGATCAGGCCAAGCAGCAGGACAATCTCCGGGTTGGAAATTACGGTGAGCAGACGGATCCGCCAATCGGCTTTGAATACTTCTATTTCGACATCGCTTGTCGAGATAGCGCGTGACGCGCCGGCAATCTCAACTTCGTATCCATCGACCTGGGCAAGCAATTCCTCTCGGTTTTCGGCGATGAATTCGATAACGTTTTGCTCGAGAGCTTCCCGAGCCGTCAGGGTCGCTGCCTCCGTGACGGCCGACTCAGCCCAGTCCGCGTTGCGTCCATGGCGATCAGCGAGGCTTCGGATGTACGACACGGCGTCATTCATGATCTTGCGTTCCATTGCGGGCGCGGGTGTTTCGTCGTCGCCTTCCTTCGTCGCAGGGCTGTTGACCAACGGTACCGGGGTCGCGGCACCGAGGTGCGAGGTTGGCGTCATGGCTGCGATGTGGCAGGCCAGCAGAATGTAGGTCCCGGCGCTATCTGCGCGGGCGCCGGCCGGCGCCACATAGGCGGCCACGGGCACGGTCGAAGCGAGTATGTCCTTCACGATTTCACGCATAGGCTTCATCAGGCCGCCGGGCGTATCCATCGTAATAATAATTAGCTCGGCACCGACGTCCTCTGCGTGTTCTATGCCGCTACTGAGATAGTCGGCCGTCGCGACGCCGATCGGACCGTCAATTTCGAGTTCGACGACTGTTGTCGGGGCTGCAGTGGATAACGCGCTCCAGAACACGGCGAGGAGCAGCAGAAAAGCCGGCATGGAAAAGGTCCGGCAACTCGAGGGGCCAAGAACTTCCATATCCGCATGATACCAGTCCTGGTCGCAATGGAAATTGCGTCAATACCGGATTGCGCTGCGGTTTGTGGCGGGGCGGGCTATTTCTTCTTCAGGAACAGAAAAAAGCCTGCTGCGAGACTCACTGCGCCGGAGATGTACCGATATATGACTGCGTCGGTTGAGGATCCCGTCAGCGCGCGCGTCACCTCATTGGCAGCGCCGCCTGACAGCTGGAAGCCCCAGATAACCAGAGCGGCGCCGAGCACAATCAGGACAACAGACAGCAATTTGATTTGATGTGCGTTCATCAGATTTCCCCTTTATGATTAATTCCCTTACGTTGTTATCGTCCTGAAGACGGCCCATCCTACCGAAAAGCCACATGCATATACGATTCGTTACTACCGGCGGCACTATCGACAAGATCTACTTCGACGAACTGAGCCAGTTCGAAGTGGGTGAGTCGCAGATGGAGCATATCCTGAGAGAAGGGCTCGTGCAGTTCGACTACGACATCGTGCCGTTAATGAAAAAAGACAGCCTCGAGATCAAGGACGCGGACCGGCGCATCCTGCGTGACTATATTGCTGCGGACGATGCGACGCATTACATTGTGACCCACGGTACGGACACGATGCCGGATACAGCGGAAGTCCTGAGCGAATTGCAGGGAAAGACGATTGTACTGACAGGTGCACTGACGCCAGCGCGGTTCAGAACCACGGACGCAATGTTCAACATCGGTATGGCAGTTGCCGCCGTCCAAACGCTCGCTCCCGGCGCCTACATCGCGATCAGCGGCCAGGTTTTTAAAGCTGGCACGGTTCGCAAGAACCGCAAAGAGAATCGCTTCGAACTGATCTGAAGCAAAAAGGTACCAGTTACCTTTTCGTCTAAAGGTAACTGGTACCGTTGTTGGCTGTGTTTACAGGTCGAAGTTAATGCCCTGTGCGAGCGGCAGGTCCTTGCCCCAGTTGATGGTGTTGGTCTGGCGACGCATGTAGGCCTTCCACGCATCCGAGCCGGCTTCGCGGCCACCACCGGTTTCTTTTTCGCCGCCAAAGGCACCGCCGATTTCTGCGCCCGATGTGCCGATGTTCACATTGGCAATGCCGCAGTCCGAGCCACCGTGTGACAGGAAGTACTCGGCGTTCTGCACACTGTCTGTGAAGATCGATGACGACAGGCCCTGAACGACACCATTCTGCAGGGCGATAGCCTCATCGATGGTATCGAATGGCATCAGGTACAGGATCGGGCCAAATGTCTCGTGCTGCACGATCTCCCATTCATTCTCGACCACCGCGATTGCCGGCGTAATGAAGTTGCCTGGCCCATCGATGCGCTCGCCACCGCACAATATTTCGCCACCGGCTTTGCGGACTGCTTCAACCGCGGCCTCGACAGTCCTTACCGCTGCGTCATTAATCATCGGTCCCATCAGGGTGTCGGGATCGAGTGGGTCGCCAATCCGCACCTGTCCGTAGGCTTTGACCAGCGCATTCTTCACTTCCTCGAAGCGCGAGCGATGGATGATGACGCGTCGCGTTGATGTGCAGCGTTGGCCGGCTGTGCCGACTGCGCCGAAGACAATCGACGGAATTGCAAGATCGAGGTTGGCATGTTCATCCACGATGATCGCATTGTTGCCGCCGAGTTCGAGCAGGCACTTGCCAAGGCGATTCGCCAGCCGTTCGCCGACGCCACGGCCGACCCACGTCGATCCCGTGAACGAAATCAGGTTGACGCGTTTGTCGTCAACAAATCGCTCGGCGAGTTCATGCGTACCCGAACCGCCGTTGATCAGGAAGAAGACGGGCGGCAGGTCCATATCCGCGAGCGCCTCGTTGATGATCTTCTGCACGGCCAGGCCGCACAGCGCCGTGCTGTGCGACGGCTTCCAGATGTTGACGTTGCCACAGATCGCGGCAATGCAGGCGTTCCAGGCGTAAACCGCGACCGGGAAATTGAATGCGGAAATCGTGCCGACCAGACCGAGCGGGTGCCACTGCTCGTACATGCGATGTTGTGGGCGCTCCGAGTGCATCGTGCGGCCATACAGCATGCGCGACTGGCCGACCGCAAAGTCGGCGATGTCGATCATCTCCTGAACTTCACCGTCGCCCTCAGCCTTGATCTTGCCGTTCTCCAACGCCACGAGACTGCCAAGGGCGTCCTTATGCTTGCGCAGCGCATTGGCAATTTGGCGCACGGCCTCACCGCGAACCGGCGCGGGTACAGCGCGCCACTTGACGAAGGACTCCTGCGCTTTCGCGATGACATCTTCGTACTGCGCCATCGTCGTGGCCCGTACGCGCGCGATCACCTCATCGGTTGCCGGATTGGTGGACTCAATTAACGGCGCTGAATCGTCCGACACAGACTCGCTACCGAACCACGTACCATCGTTGACGGCTTCAATACCGAGTTTTTCAAGAATTGCTTGCATGACTTTAATCTCCTGCGGCTGCACGCCGGTGACGGCTTCGGCGGCTCCGCGCCATCAAAAAACCGCCTGCAAAAGGCGGGTGGGTGCCGCGCATTGTGCCAATCTCGAAAGGGCCTTTCCAGAGATGAAGTTGCGATTCGCCATCAGAGATTTGTCGCGTGGGCGGGATCGGCTGCGTCTTTCGGGAATCCCGGGCGACTCTCGAAAAGGAAACGTATCTAAACTGTTGATTGCATGAGAAACTTTTGAGGCGCGCCGCCCGCCGTGGCATAGTCCGCGGATTCAGGCTTGGTAAGACCGGGCATACCGAAAGAAAGAAACGAGATCAATGTGACCAGAACCGTACCGAAAAATGAATGGCATCCCGCAAGCTGGCAGCGATTCCCCGCCTCGCAGCAGGCATCGTATCCTGACAAGGCTGAGCTGGATCGCGTCGTTGCCGATCTGAGTCGCCTGCCGCCAATCACGACCTCCTGGGAAGTCGATGACCTCAAGGAGCAGATCGCGAAGGCGCAGCGCGGCGATGCGTTCGTATTGCAAGGCGGTGATTGTGCGGAAACGTTTGACGAGTGCACGTCTGAAAATATCGTGGACAAGCTCAAGATCCTGTTGCAGATGAGCCTCGTCATGATCTATGGACTCAAGAAACCGGTGGTTCGCGTCGGCCGCATGGCCGGTCAATATGCCAAGCCACGTTCGGCGGATACTGAAACACGCGACGGCAAGACGCTACCGAGTTTTCGAGGCGATCTCGTCAATCGTAGTGGCTTCACACCTGATGAGCGAATTCCAGACCCGTGGATGATCCTGCGTGGCTACGAGCGTGCGGCACTCACACTGAATTTCGTGCGTTCGCTGATTGATGGCGGATTTGCGGATCTTCACCATCCCGAAAACTGGGACCTGAACTGGGTTGGTCACTCGCAGGCGGCAGAAGAGTATCACTCCATTGTTTCGTCGATCTCGAATTCACTCGACTTCCTGGAAACGGTCTCGGGCCGGCAGTTCCATCGCACGCAGCGCGCTGATATTTACGCGGCACATGAAGGCTTGCACTTACATTACGAGCAGGCGCAAACACGCTACCTGGATCGCCGCGCACACTGGTATAACCTGACAACTCACTTTCCCTGGGTCGGGATGCGCACGGCCGAACTGGACGGTGCGCACGTTGAGTATTTCAGGGGAATCGCCAACCCGGTCGGCGTCAAGGTCGGGCCGGGCATGACGCGGGAATGGATCCAGGGGCTGATCCGTGTCCTGAACCCGAACAACGAGCCAGGCCGCCTGACGCTGATACATCGTTACGGCGCCAAGTCGATCGACGAGCATCTGCCGGCATTGATTGCGGCCGTCAAGGAAACGGGGTCTCCTGTTTTGTGGATTTGCGATCCGATGCACGGCAATACGGAAAGCACGGCGGACGGCACGAAAACGCGGCGCTTCGAGAATATCGTCTCCGAGTTGGAGGCGGCATTCCGGGTTCACCAGAATATGGGCACTTATCTCGGTGGCGTGCACCTCGAGCTGACCGGCGAAAATGTCACCGAATGCACCGGCGGCGCACGAGGACTGACGGACGGTGATCTGGCGAGAGCCTATAAGTCGACCGTGGACCCGCGCCTGAACTACGAGCAGGCGATGGAAATTGCGATGAGAATCGGCGGCCTGAAGCGGCAGTAGTCAGGCGCGACGCCATGCGCCTGGTGCAAGCCCATCGAGGGTCCAGTCGCCAACCGAATACCGGATCAGGCGTAGTGTCGGCAGTCCAACGGCGGCTGTCATACGGCGCACCTGCCTGTTGCGGCCTTCGGTCAGGACAATCTCCAGCCAGCTATCAGGAACGCTCGCACGGTATCGAATAGGTGGGTCCCGGTCCCACAGCCACGCGGGTTCGTCTACTGCGCGTGCCGATACCGCCCGTGCGACGCCATCCTTCAACCTTACGCCCTGAACCAGCCGGGCGAGCTGTTCCGGGGTTGGCGTGCCTTCAACCTGGGCGAGGTAGGTCTTGCGGGTTCGGGACTCTGGCTGGCTGATCCGCGCCTGGAGCTTGCCGTCGTCGGTCAGGAGGATGAGCCCTTCGCTGTCGTGGTCCAGGCGCCCGGCCGGGTAGACGCCGGGTACGTCGACGTAGTCACCCAATGTCGCCCGGCCGTCCGGATCACGGAATTGGCTCAATACCCTGTATGGCTTGTTGAGCAGGATCAGCACTGTTGGTCATTCCCGGCAGTCTGTACAATGCACGCCTTTTTCGGCGCAGTGTTTGTGGCGCCTTTCGGGCCTGATTCGAGATTTCTCATGCAATACGACCATATTACTGTGCCTGCCGACGGCCAAGCCATTACGACGAATGCAGACCACTCGCTGAACGTCCCCAACTTCCCGATCATCCCCTATATTGAGGGGGATGGCATCGGCGCTGACATAACCCCGGTCATGCTGAATGTCGTGGAGGCTGCGGTCGAAACGGCGTACGGCGATGACCGCCTGATTCGCTGGATGCCCGTATACGCCGGTCAACGGGCAACTACGGTTTACGGCGACGATGTCTGGATGCCCGAAGAAACGCTCGATGTGCTGAAAAAATTCGTCGTTTCAATTAAAGGCCCTCTGGCGACGCCAACCGGCGGCGGCATTCGCTCCCTGAATGTGGCAATTCGCCAGACGCTCGATCTATACGCCTGCGTGCGACCGATTCGCTACTTTCCAGGCGTGGAAACACCGATGAAGGATTCGGACCTCGTCGATATGACGATCTTTCGCGAAAATACCGAAGACATTTATGCCGGTATCGAGTATCCGACCGGGTCACAGGAAGTCCAGAAGCTGATTCACTTCCTCCATACCGAGCTCGGGGTTACTGAAATTCGCTTCCCGGCGAGCTCCGGGATTGGCATCAAGCCTGTTTCACGCGAAGGGTCCGAGAGGCTCGTTCGCAAGGCGATTCAGCACTGTATCGAACGTGACCAGGGCTCCGTGACGCTCGTGCACAAGGGCAACATCATGAAGTACACGGAGGGCGCGTTCTGTCACTGGGGATACGATGTCGCCCGCACCGAATTCGGCGCGATAGAAAAGGACGGTGGGCCCTGGCTGGCGTTCAAGAACCCGGTCACTGGCCGTGAGATCGTGATCAAGGATGTGATCGCCGACAATTTCCTGCAGCAGATTCTGCTGCGTCCCGAGGACTTCGACATCATCGCGACGTTAAACCTCAATGGTGACTACATCTCGGACGCGCTGGCGGCGCAGGTTGGCGGCATTGGCATTGCGCCTGGCGGCAACATCGGTGATGGCCTGGCGGTGTTTGAGGCAACGCATGGCACGGCCCCGGGATTTGCCGGTAAGAATCGCGTCAACCCCGGCTCGCTGATTCTGTCCGCGGAGATGATGCTGCGTTACATCGGGTGGACCGAGGCGGCTGATCTGATCATCAAGGGCGTTGCCGGTACGATAAAGAACGGTGAGCTGACGTTCGATCTCGCGCGCCTGCGAACTGCGATTCGCAAGCCCAAGCGCAAGGCTAAGACGCATGACAAGAAAGAAGTCGAGCACCAGCTTGAAGAGCTCATCCCGGGCGCCCGCCTGGTCGGGACGCGCGGTTTTGGCCGAGCCATTATTCGCCACATGACCGACGTGTCGTAGGGGCCTCGATTGGCCGCGACTATCTTCGACGAGTCCTGTCGTGCGTGCCCACGGCTCGCCACATTTCTGGACGACGTGAACGGCCGATATCCGGACTATTACTGCAAACCGGTGCCACCGTTCGGCGCGCCGGATGCGCGTTTACTGATCGTCGGGCTGGCGCCAGGAATGCATGGGGCCAACCGGACTGGCCGGCCGTTCACTGGCGATCATGCGGGAGTCCTGCTGTATCAGATGCTTCACAAGTACGGTTTTGGCAGTCGCGACCATTCCGAGTCAGCGGATGATGCACTCGAACTTATCGACTGTCGCATCACGAACGCCGTCAAATGTCTGCCGCCTGACAACAAGCCTGTTGGCGCCGAGATAAATACCTGTAATGCGTTCTTGGCGAACGAGTTGCGGCTGTTGCCCAAGGGCGCGGTCGTTGTAGCGCTGGGCGGCATCGCGCATCGGGCAATCGTCAAGGCGATGGGCTTACGTCAGGTCGAGTACAGATTTGGTCATGCGTCGTTGCATGCATTGGGCGCATTCCAGGTGCTGGATTCGTATCATTGCAGTCGCTATAACACGAATACGGGTCGCCTCACCGAGGCCATGTTCGACGGGATATTTGCGCAGGCCCGGGAGTTGCTGGATAAATAGTCCGGTGAACGATCAACCCACCTTCGAAGTAAAGAGTTTTCTGAAAAGCCTGACGCACCGTCCAGGTGTGTATCGCATGCTCGATGCGAAACACAAAGTCATCTATGTCGGTAAAGCGCGCGATTTGAAAAAGCGTGTGTCCAGCTATTTCCACCGCTCGCAAACGGCACCGAAGACTGTCGCAATGATGGCGAAGGTGGCGCGTGTCGAGGTGACGGTCGTCAACACCGAGGCCGAGGCGCTGGTCCTGGAATACAGCCTGATCAAGCAGCACAAACCGCGTTTTAATGTGCTGCTGCGTGACGACAAGAGCTACCCGTACATATACGCGTCAACCGACCACGCGTTTCCGCGATTGAAGTTTCATCGTGGAGCGCGCAGGGGCAAGGGGCGTTACTTTGGGCCGTATCCAAATACCCGCGCTGTGCGGCAGACGCTCAATGAACTACAAAAGCTGTTCCTGATTCGGAACTGCGAAGACAGCTACTTCAGCAACCGGACGCGCCCGTGCCTGCAGTACCAGATAAAGCGCTGTACCGCACCTTGTGTCGGTATTGTGGACGAACAGCAGTACCGCAAGGATATCGATGCCGCTCTCTTGTTTCTCGAGGGCAGAAACAGGAATGTCGTCAACACGTTCGTGAAACGCATGGAACAGGCATCCGCTGAGCAGGATTATGAGCAAGCCGCGCGGTTCCGTGACCAGATCTCTCGCCTGAAGGAAATCGAAGCCAAGCAACTCGTCAAGCGAACGGATCATAAGGATCTGGATATCCTGGGTTTTGCGTCCAACGGCGCGATTCATTGCGTCACCGTCATGTTCATTCGCAACGGCTCGATTATCGGCAGTCGCGATCATTTTCCGAAACTGCCGGGTGAAACGGACAAGAGGAAGCTACTCAACGGTTTCGTATCGCAGTATTACCTCGGACGGGATGCGCCGACGGAAATCGTGCTCGACGTCGAGATCGAGGATGCCGCGTTGCTCGAGCAGGAGCTGACGTCACGGGCTGGGCATAAGGTTTCGATTCGGCATCGCGTGCGTGGTGATCGCGCCGGCTGGCTGGACATGGCGAAGACGAATGCGGAGCAGGGCCTGAATCTAAAAGTTGCCAGCAACGCGACAATACGGCGGCAATTTGCGGCATTGGGCAATTTGCTCGGCCTGGAAGAAGCACCGCAACGTCTCGAGTGTTTTGATATCAGCCACACGTCGGGAGAGGCGACTGTTGCGTCCTGCGTTGTATTCAATACGGCGGGAGCTATGAAGAGTGACTACCGGCGATTCAACCTGAGTCCGGGTTCGGCTGGCGATGACTATGCGGCTATGGCCGAAGCATTACGGCGGCGCTACGAGCGTGTAAAAAAAGGCGAGGTGCCCATGCCGGATGTGTTGTTTATCGACGGGGGTAAAGGTCAGCTTGCCGCTGGTATGAGAGTCCTCGAAAAACTCGAGCTGGATTGGCTGACCGTGGTCGCTGTTGCGAAGGGCAGGTCGCGCAGGCCAGGTGCCGAGCGGCTGTTCCGGCCAGGTAATGACAAGGCGATACAGTTGCCACCAGACTCGCCGGCGCTTCTGTTGATTCAGCAAATTCGCGATGAGGCGCACCGGTTTGCAATAACCGGCCACAGACAGCGGCGCGCCAAAGCCCGGAAAACATCGCCGCTGGAGCAGATTCGCGGTTTGGGCCCGAAGAAACGGCGTGAACTATTGCGGCAGTTCGGCGGGCTGCAGGGCATTGTCGGTGCCGGCGTAGACGACCTCGTAAAAGTGCGCGGGATTAGCCGCAAACTCGCTGAAACGATATACAATGAGCTTCACCTGGATCACCAATAAGAACAACGAGTAGTTTCTTGAAACTCAATTTCGCGAACTTTTTGACGTT
>CALDZH010000103.1 GCA_937944275.1 uncultured Woeseiaceae bacterium | reverse complement strand
CCGGAACTATCTGCAAAAGCCCGCGAAATGGGTATCACCGTCGGTGACTGGGTGTTGATTGACGGGAGCGGACTTCAGGTTTTGCAGCTTCTTGACCGTTTCGGTCTGTTCAAACGTCGAGCTGCGGGCACGGGCGGAGATATTCAGCTGATCGCGGCCAACGTGGATACGCTGTTCATTGTCACGTCGGCCAATCGTGACTTCAATGTGGCAAGACTCGAGCGCTACCTGGCAATAGCTCATGATGCCGGTGCATTCCCCGTCATAGTGATCACCAAGGCGGATACGGTCGACTCTACTGAGGAATTTGTGACAGCGGCGAGTGGTCTCGCGCCCGGCATTCTCGTGGAGCCCCTGGATGCTCGGAATGCCGATGATGTCGAGGTGCTGCAACCCTGGTGCGAAGCAGGGCAAACGGTCGCGTTACTCGGCTCGTCGGGCGTCGGCAAATCTACGTTGATCAACACGCTGACGGGCGATCACCAGGATACGAGAGCCGTGCGCCAGGATGACCAGCGAGGCAGGCACACCACGACATCGAGGTCCATGCACCGGTTGCCGAAAGGCGGTTGGCTGGTCGACACGCCTGGTATGCGGGAGTTGCAACTGGTCGATGTTGGTGAAGCGCTTGACGACGTATTTGCTGAGATCGCCGCACTGGCATCAAATTGTCGTTTTGGCGACTGCGCGCACGAATCGGAACCCGGTTGCGCCGTGCGGAAAGCGATCGAGAGCGGCACGCTGGATGCAGAAAGACTGCGCCGTTACAGGAAACTGCAGAACGAAAATCGCCGTAACAGTGAATCGATCGCAGAGCGCCGTTCACGCGACAAATTCTTCGGCAAGATGTACAAGTCGATACTGGCAGGCAAGCGGCACGAGAAGAGCGACAAGCACTAGTACATTCGCAGTTTGCCGTTTGTCCTGTTTTCGCCGACGGGCTTGCATGTATCGCATTCGTAAACGCTGGCCCGGGGCGGCATTACCGTCTTAGTACCCCTGACACCCAGTGTCAGCGTTGACACGATGCACCTGATTGGATGTCTTATCTTCGTTCGTGTCACTTGAAGCAGTTGCCGCGTGTGAACGCCAGTTCCGAGCCACCCTTCTTTATCACCGAAAACCGGTTATCGCTCTTGGTGCCGACGTGTTCGACTTTCTCGAAAAACCTTTCGTGATCGTAGGTCTCGGGCAGATAGTTGATACCGTCCATCTGTGTGATCGTTATTCCCACGACGCCTACCCGGTAGCTTCCGTCGGTGGCGAACGTGTATAGCGATCTTTCCTGTACGACATCCGTGCACCAATCGCCTGCGAGGTAATCCGGCGACAAATCTGCTTTCGACAGGCCGGATAGCTGCGCTTCAATGTGCTGTGACAACTGCGGTGACGGTCGCCCGGTTACTTTCAGGCCATTGGCAGACTCGAATTTTGAAATCGCTATCGTTGTCTGCTTGTTCAGCACTCCATCGGCGGCGCCCGTGTAATAACCGAGCGTGGCAAGGTTGGCCTGGATATCGCGAACCATGCCGAGGTCTTTCTCATTCATCGGAACACTTGGACAGTTTTTCCCGTCCTGCCCGGTCATCGGTGGATTGACCATGATTGCGTTCGTGACTATTTCCGTCTGGAAGCCGCCACCGGACGCCATATTGCGGATCATTTCGAGTTGCGGACCCATCATTTGTTCCATCATCCGGCGCTGGCTGGCCGGCATACTTGCCATCTGTTGCTCGAGCTCCGCGAGTTGTTTCTCCGCCTCGCGCAGCTCGGCTTGCTGGCTCGAGTCCATCATTCCGGACATCCTGGTAATCTGCTGGTACGGCTCGTACAGGTTACTTCCTGGCACGACACGATAGTCCGTCTGAATGTTTTCGATGGTCATCGGTCGGGTCTCGCCCTCGGACGTCAGGGTGCCGTCCATCTTCATTCGCAGGGACACATAGTGTTCGGTATCAAACCAGATGCTCATCGTGTCCATTTTGTACTCGCCACCGTCGATCTGTTGCGCCGGACCGAGATCTTTCGACTGCAGGTGATACGCGTTGCGGCCGTCGATCGTTTCAACGCCGATTAGTCTTGCATTCCTAATGAAGCGGGCCATCTGGTCGGCCTGGTCGGTGCCGTCGGGTCCGGCAGCTTCGGCGGCATTCTGGCGCTGTGCATCGGCCGCGCCGCGCAGGAACTCCGCGTTGGCTCCCATCATGACGCGCGGGTCGAACGTGGCGTTCGGGCTGGATCCTGAGGCGGCAAGCAGGCCACGCGGCAGCCCGGCGTCTTCCAATCCGTCTTCGATGCTGCTGCCAGCGGCCGAGCCGGTCATTTCTGCGCTCGCCGCAAACTGCTCGAGTTCATCAGGCGTCAGGGTCTGTGAGCGTATGCAATCACCGGATTCCACCACATGGGACGGGACCGTCAGGAACATGATCTGCGAGTTGCCCGCGCTGTCCGTGACCGTCGTTCTCCGGAAATAGGATTTGGCCTCGTTGCCCATGATCGTTTGCTCGACGGCGTAAAGGTCGACGCCGTCCCAGCGCGCAAGTTGTTTCTCGTACGCTGTTTTCAGTATTGAGCGGGCATCCTCGGCGACTACGATCGAGGGCAGTCCGGTCGCGATGGCAACCAGGGCGAGTGCGAGAGTCTTGTGCATGCTCTTTTCTCCGGAGACGTTCTTTATCTATAAGTTATAGCGGAAAATCAGGATATTTCCGACAGACGGGACGATTATGGTGTACCAGTCGACAGGCATTCGGCACGGCGCAGGGTAAGGGGCGGTGACGCTCCCGGCATCGTGTCCGGGGCGGGTTGCTTGGCAATGCCGAATTCGAGCGGGGACACATTGCCACCAGCAGATCGGATATTTTGTTGTTATTTGATGTATCCCTATGATTATTCGCAGGATTCCGTCAAGGGCCATAATCCCGAGTTACCGCTGTGGAGTCAATTGAAGTAGTCTTTCCGGCGATGGCAACAATCGACCTGAATGCAGACCTCGGCGAGGGCGCCCCGTTCGATGCCGAGCTGCTGCAAATCGTATCGAGCGCGAATATCGCCTGCGGTGGGCATGCCGGCGACAGCGAGTCGATGGCGGCGACAGTGCGTTCCGCCATTGCGAATGGCGTCGCTGTTGGCGCACATCCCGGATACGCCGATCGCGATGGCTTCGGCCGGGAAAGCGGGTTCATGTCCGGCGACGCGCTGTACGAGTCACTGACAGGGCAGGTGACGGCACTCGCTGATATTGCGGCTGAGCTTGGTGCGCGCCTTAGTCATGTCAAACCACATGGGGCCTTGTACAACGATGCCTTACGTAACCGAGATCTCGCGGATATCATTGCACGCGTCATAGCCGAAGCGCCGGGCGAACCGGCGTTCATGGGTATGGCCGGCACCGAGCTCGAGCGTTCTGCGAACCAACATGGCCTGGACTTCGTCGCGGAAGCATTTGTCGATCGTGCCTACGAACCCGATGGCACGCTGGTGTCGCGCAAGGAACCGGGTGCCGTTCACGAAGATCTTGCTGTTGCGACGACCCAGGCGGTGCGCCTCGCCGAAGATGGAGAGACAACGGCCAGAAACGGGGAGATTGTAAAAGTGCGCGCCGACACGCTGTGTATTCACGGTGACACGCCAGGCGCAGCCGAGAAGGCGCGCGCTGTGCGTGACGTACTCGAATCCCATGGAGTAGATATTCGTGCTCACACGCAGCGGTGACGACCTGTTCTCGGTTACTACGGAGAGCCCGCAGGATGCGCAGGCGCTGGCAAATCAGTTGCGCGATTCGGGGGACTGGCTCGAAGTAATTCCGGGCATCGATTCAGTCGTGTTGCAATTCGATGCGGCGACGTACGACGGTGACGATGTGCGGCAGACGATCGAGTCGGCGCTCGCGGCAGGTATCGAACCATTACAGATTTCCCAATCGCTTGTCGAAATTCCGGTTATCTACGGCGGAGAGTACGGCCCCGATCTGAACGCTTTGTGTGAAAAGATTGGCTTGAGTGCCGACGATGTCATCGCCTTGCACACGGGGCGTGAATACACGGTGGATATGATCGGCTTCACGCCAGGTTTCGCGTTCATAGGCAACCTCGACGAGCGTCTGCGTGTACCCAGACGCAAGGAACCCCGGCAACGCGTCGAGGCCGGATCAGTTGGTATTGCCGACGAACGCACCGGTTTGTATGCAATGGCCAGCCCTGGTGGCTGGACGATTATCGGACGTACGCCATCCCGGCTCTTCGATCCGAACGCCGAACAACCGTTCGTACTTGGTGCGGGCACGCGGGTGCGGTTCACGGCAATTTCGGCCGACGAACTCAACGGATGACGATCACGGTCATCAAACCGGGGCTCCAGTCGACGATCCAGTCGCGACCGCGAGTTGGTCTGCGGCATCAGGGCGTTCCAGCGAGTGGCGCGGCTGATCCGCTGTCGCTTGCACTGGCCAATCGACTGCTTGGCAATACCTGGGAAGCACCTGCAATTGAGGCGACATTGCTTGGCCCGACGCTTCGCTTCGACTGCGAATGTTCGTTCTCGGTTACTGGTGCAGTTGCCGTGGCTACGTTAAACGGTAACGAAATCCAGGCTCACGAAAGCCTCACTGCGATCACCGGCGATAAACTGACCGTCGGCGCTGCCGAGGTCGGCGCAAGGATGTATATCGCGGTCACAGGCGGTTTCGCGGCGGAGGACGTGCTGGGCTCCTCATCGACAAATCTCCAGGCCGGGTTCGGCGGACTGGAGGGCAGGGCGCTGATTGCCGGAGATGTGTTGCGATTTGAGCCGTCTGCCATTGAATCAGCGAGAACACCAGAGGAGTATCGCCTGCCAATGTCGTCGACTTGGGCACTTCGGACCTGCATCGCGAGCGAAACGGATTCGCTCGACGATGCCAGTCTCGACAATTTGTTCAGTACGAACTGGACGATCGATCGCCGCGCCGACCGCATGGGCGTGCGCCTGGCCGGTCCGAGACTGAACGTAGCTTCGGACGGTCGAATGCCGAGTGCCGGGGTCATTCCCGGAACCATTCAGTGTCCCGAAGATGGATCGCCCTATGTTCTCTCTGTCGATGCAGGCACGGTCGGGGGTTATCCGAGGATCGC
>CALDZH010000102.1 GCA_937944275.1 uncultured Woeseiaceae bacterium | reverse complement strand
TGCAGTGGGCGGCTGTCGTGAACCAGGCGCTGGCGCTGGCAATCAACAGCATGGATGAGGATCGGGCAGAAACTGACCTCAACCGTGTTGAAGACAAGGCGTGGGCCGCGCAACAGGCATCTGCCATCCGGATACCACCGGTGACACCCATCGCTACCGCGGTGTCAGCAACGCCTTCGCCCTCTGCACATGACTGGAGCGGTCGTCACTGGGGAGAGGACAGCCACCACACGTCACATTTTACGATCGCCGATTGTGATGGCCTTGTCGTGAGCATCACGCAAACCGTCGGCCCGTTGTTCGGCTCCAGAGTTATTACGCCCGGGTTGGGATTCATCTACGCAACCACCATGGGCAGTTACCTGTCGGCGTCCGACCAGGTGCCTGGTTCGCGGCCTCGCACGACCATTGCACCGACTGTCGTTACTCGAGATGACGAGGTGGTGCTGGCGCTGGGTGCTGCCGGCGGTCTCCGCATTCTATCGGCGATCGTGCAGACCATCTCGCGTTACGTGGACCAGGGACATGGTCCCGATGCGGCCGTGGCGCTGCCACGAGTTCATCCTGCGCACAGTGAAACGGAAACGGGCGAACGCATTACGTTGGGCGAGCAGATCAACCTCGAAATGACACCCGAAAACGGTTGGTCGCCCGCGGTCGCTGAAGCTCTGCGAACTGCCGGCTTCGAGGTGGTGCCGGTTGAAACACACGCTTCTTTCGGCCGCGTACACCTTGTCGCAAGATCCGGTAACGCCTGGCAGGGTGTCGCGGACCCCGACTGGGAGGGTACGGCCATGAGTACGAGCTGCCATCAATAATAAGATTTTCTGGAGAACGACTATGCGAACGTGCCTGACCGCAATTATCGGATGCACGCTGTTTTTTGCCTCGGCGGTAGCCGACATCGACGTACGCGACGCGGACATCGACATGTATCCGGCCGGCACGGTTTACGACCCAACGATTCCGACACCCGAGCAGTTTCTCGGACGCCCACTGGGCGATGCGCCGGTCCGCCATCACGAATTGGTTGACTACATCAAACACGTGGCGGGTTTGAGCGACCGCCTGTCGCTTGAAGTAATCGGTCATACGCATGAGCGCCGGCCAATCCTGTTTCTCGTGGCGACCTCTCCTGGCAATCACGGCCGCCTCGATACTATTCGCGCTGAGCACATTGCGCTGACGGAGCCTGGCGGTACCGAACGATTGCGTGACGACATGCCGAGCGTGACGTGGATAAATTTTGGCGTACATGGCGCCGAGGCCAGCGGCATGGACGCATCGCTGCCGTTCGTTTATCACCTCGCGGCTGCGCAGGGAGACGAGATCGAACGCATCCTCGAAACCACGGTTGTTCTTGCTACGGCGATTTTTAATCCTGACGGACATGCGCAGCGCGTTGCCTGGGCCGACGCCTTCGGCGGGCAGCTGCCTATTGCAGATCCCGGCCACATCGAGCATCGCTTCAACTGGCAGTTCGCACGCACCAACCATTACGGGTTCGATCTGAATCGCCAGTGGTTGTTACTCACTCAGCCAGAACCGCGCGCCTGGATGCGCAAGTGGCATGAGTGGCGTCCCAACCTGACTGTCGACTACCACGAGATGGGCAGCGGCAGCACTTACTACTTTCACCCGGGCATCGCGACGAGAACTAACCCACTCGTGCCGGAACGAGCTGAGCAACTGCTGGAACAGACCGTGAGGACATCGCAGGACTTTCTAGACAGCGAAGGTCGACTGTATTTTCAGGGTGAGCGCTTCGACAACTACTACATCGGCAAGGGATCGACATTTCCCTTGATCAACGGTGGCATCGGCGTGCTGTACGAAGCTGCTGCAACGCTGGGGCGAGAGATCGAAACCCCGAACGGCCTGCGCACCTATCGCGAGAACATTCGCAAGCATTTCCGCACCAGCATCGCCAGCATCGAGGCCGGTGCAAACCTGAGGCGCGAGTATCTGCGTTACCAGGCAGATTTTTATGCAACCGCACTTCGCGAAGCAGCGGACTATGCGACCAGGGCCTGGGTCGTCGCCGCGCCAGAGGATCCGGCAAGAATGAGTTTCTTCGCCGACCTGTTGAGCTACCACCGTATCGAGGCGCATCACCTGGCTCGGGACATGACCGTCAACGACAAGGTCTTTAGTGCCAACGACGCGATGATCGTGCCAGTCTCGCAACCTCAATATCGGCTCATCCGTAGTATTTTCGAAGCGGTTAACGAGTTTGAGGACGCCACGTTCTACGACGTGTCAACATGGACGTTGCCGCCCGCCTTCGGCCTGGAGTTCGCCGCGCTCCAAGGGCGCGACTTCCGATCCGGGCTGATCGGCGATGCGTTCGTCCCGGCGTCGCCAACTGCCGAATCGCCTGCCGAGTCCTCCTATGCCTATGCCTTCGAGTGGAGCCCGTATTTCGCACCTCGTGCACTGCACCGGGTTCTCAATGCGGACGTGCTTGCACGCGTTGCGACAAAGCCGTTCGCTGCGCAGACGACAGCCGGGCCACAAGAGTTCTCTCGCGGCGCCATCGTCGTGTCTCTGGATCGGCAGGAACACGGGCGCGCGGAAATTCACGAGTTGATGCGCACGATTGCGATCGAAGACGGCATCACCGTGCACGCCCTGACGTCCGGCCGCAGTAGCACGGGGAGCGCAGGTATCAATGTCGGCGGACCCTCGGTCCGCCCGCTGACGTTACCCAAAGTGCTGCTTGTCGTCGGCGACGATGTGAACCTGTATGACGCGGGCGAAATCTGGCACCTGGCCGATTACCGGATGCGGATGCCGATCACGCTGCGTAGTCGGGGGTCGTTGGGCGACATCGACTGGGACCGCTATACGCATATTGTATTTCCCGGTGGTCAGTATGAAGAGTATGCGCCGGACTTTGCCGATCGCCTGAGACTTTGGATCCGCGAAGGAGGCACGGCCGTCGGTATGCGCAAGGCCGCGCCCTGGCTGCGGGCTACAACCCTTGACTGGGTCGATCCGGAGAGTGAAGAAGCGCTGGCAACCGCTGCGGCTGAAGAACCCGACGAAGAGGTGGAAGAAGACGCAGATGCGGCGCAGCGCATTCCGTACAGTGACAAGGATGATTTCGAGGCCGCCAATGTCATCGGGGGAGCCATATTTTCAGCCAACCTCGATACGTCGCATCCGCTTGGTTTCGGCTATTCAGATCGGGCTATCTATCTGCACAAAAACATTGCCGAGCCCGTCCTGCCGACGGAAAATCCGTTCGGGACGGTCATTGCCTATAGTGACAACCCCGTGTATTCGGGCTTCGTGTCCGACGAAAGCCGTGATGCCCTGGCCGGCACGCCGGCGCTGATCGCGGAACGTTCGGGTGCCGGCAGCGTCATATTATTCGCCGACAACCCGAACTTCCGAGGCTACTGGTATGGCACCAACAAGCTGTTCCTGAACGCGTTATTCTTCTCGACGATTTTTGACGCGCTCGCGGAAGACTGACGCCTCAATGGCGCAACCCTAAAAAATCGAAACGATTGGCAAGTCGCGCATGGTGAGTACGCCGGGCGCGGCCTTGTGCGTGTTCTTTATTGCATTGACCGCGATCGCCGACGTCGTGAGATCGCCATTCGTGCCGTGCAAATTAATGACCAGGTCGGGACGGCCGCTGATCGTGATCGTATCGCCATCGGGCATCTCGTCCAGCGCGGCCCGGAAAGTAAACGATACGAACTCACCGTCGCGGGTTTCTCCGCTGGCGGTCTGTTCCAGTCCTCGAACCTGACCGGCCTGAACATCAAAGTGTGA
>CALDZH010000101.1 GCA_937944275.1 uncultured Woeseiaceae bacterium | reverse complement strand
TATAGCGAAGCAACCGGACTAAAACGTGATTGGAGTCACGGAAAACTTGCGAAAAATCCGCGATTTGCTGCACTTTGCGGCAATCGAAGCCAACCGCGAACCGGCGGAGGTACAACTGCTCGCCGTGAGCAAGAAGCAGCCCCTGGAAAAAATCCGGGAAGCATACGCTGCGGGGCAACGTGATTTCGGCGAAAACTTCGTCCAGGAAGGGGTCGAGAAGATCGCGGCCATGGCCAACGAAGACCTGACCTGGCATTTTATCGGCCACCTGCAGAGCAATAAAACACGCTTGGTCGCGGAAAACTTTGACTGGGTGCACACTATCGACAAACTCAAGACGGCACGTCGTTTATCCGAGCAGAGACCGGATGGCTTGCCACCGCTTAATATATGCCTGCAGGTCAACGTCGACGAGGAAGAATCCAAGTCCGGCGTGACGCCTGATGCTTTGCCCGCGCTCGCCGCGGCTTGTGTGGAACTCCCCAATATCCAGCTGCGCGGGCTCATGTGCCTGCCAGCTGTTCGTGAAGAACTGGACGAACAGCGCGTGCCGTTCTCTGTGCTACGCAAACTCGCAGAAAAATTGCGGACAGGTGGAATCGATATGGATACGCTGTCGATGGGAATGACGGCAGACTTTCGGGCCGCGATTCTCGAGGGTGCGACGATAGTAAGGATTGGCACGGCGCTGTTCGGAGAGCGATAGATGGACTATGGAAAAGTAGCGTATGTGGGCGGCGGCAACATGACGAGAGCGCTGGCCGGCGGCATGCTCTCGGCAGGCTATGAGCCAAGTCACATCCTGATTTCGGAACCGCTCGCCGAGCATCGCGAAACTCTGGGTAGGGAATTGCCCGGCATCGTGATTTTTGAGCAGAACAAAGACGCTGTATGCGACGCCGAGTGCATCGTGCTCGCTGTGAAGCCGCAGATTCTCTGTGATGTCTGCAAGCCACTGGCTTCGATTGTGCAGACGAGCAAGCCGCTGATTATTTCGATTGCGGCTGGTGTTCGCGCCGGCGATATCGAGCATTGGCTTGGCGGCCAGCTTCCCGTCGTGCGCGTCATGCCAAATCAACCCGCTCTGCTGCGACTCGGCATCTCAGGGCTTTTTGCCAACGAACACACCTCGGAACGACAAATGCGCGCGGCGACGAACATCATTTCGACGACCGGGCCGGTCATCAAGGTGGGTTCCGAAGAAGACATCGATACGGTAACTGCGGTTTCCGGCACGGGCCCGGCTTACTTCTACCTGCTGACTGATATGCTCGTGAAGGTCGCTGTCGATCTGGGCCTCGATTACGACGATGCGCTTGCGCTGGTACTTGAGACCGCCCGCGGCGCAGGAGAAATGGCCGAACAATCGGGCGAAACCATGGACTCGCTGATCGCGCGCGTGCGTTCACCCGGCGGCACGACCGCGGCGGCATTCGATTTCCTGGATAGCACCGACTTCCGTGATATCTTCAGCAAAGCCGTTGTCGCTGCGCGCGACCGAGCCGTTCATCTAGCCGACCAGGCTCACGAAGCCGGCCAGGACTGATTCATGCCTTCAAACGTTACTTCTGCCATCGTATTTGTCGTCAACTCGCTGGCGCAGTTGTACCTGTTCGTCCTTCTGTTGAGATTATGGTTACCGTGGCTTGGCGCTGATTTTCGCAATCCCATCGCACAGGCTATTTTGAAACTGACGTCACCGGTCGTCATACCGGTAAGGCGCATCGTGCCACCTGTTGGCACGCTCGATACCGCCACGGTACTCGTCGCATTTATCATTCAGTACATCACGATTCTGCTGATCCTCATGATCCTGGGACAGACCGCGGGATTCGCCCAGATCGCAATTACAACCGTCGTGAATCTTGTGCTGTTGTCGCTCAAGTTGTTCGTCTTCGCGATTATTATTCGCGTCATCCTGAGCTGGTTTGCGCCGGCCGGTTACAATCCGGGGATGGCACTGATACAGACGATGACAGATCGCATCCTGAGACCGTTCCGCCGCATCATCCCGCCAATGGGTGGCCTCGATATCTCGCCGATCTTTGCAATTATCCTGATAATGGCTCTTACCATTGTCGTTGCCGGCCTTCGGCCGTTATCGATCTGACGAATAAACGTTTCGTATATGGAAGTCCTCATGAAATCCTGGTTCACTGGAGCGGTATCGCTCTTTCTGCCTACTCCCACGGAGCGTAATCCGGCAACTCCTGCCTTCCTGCGGATCATCATTCTGTTTCTACTGGTATCCTCGGCAGCAGTCACTCCATGGTTCGCGCGGACGGCTCTGGCTGTCGAGGCAGGGCCCGGCCAAGGCCTGGTGATCTTTCAGCGCCGCGATACCATCAAAGGCAAAGCGGTCCGTTTCAATATGGCACAGGACGGCGTGCCAATCGGACAATTGCTGGCCGGCACAACTATTGAGCGGCCGCTGGCGCCCGGAAATTACGTGTTCTCGGTGAGTGCGCCATCATTGGATGGTCAGGACCATATTTCCATTGCTGTAGAGGCAGGACGGACCTACAACGTCGAAGGTGAAATTCTGTGGGGCTGGCCAGTCGGCAGACCGAAATTCCGGATGGTCTCCGAGACCGTGAGTGCCACGATGCCCGGGAATCCGACTGTGCCGTCCTCTGCCCCGACCGGTGCCCTTGCCGGAGCGGCGTTGGGCTCCACTGTTGCTCCGCTTCCCTCTCGACCCGGGAGTGTGGAGATGGGTAGAGTCGGGCTGAGAAACCTCATCGGCGATTGGCAACTCGAAATGTGGTCACTGGCAGAGGATGGCAGCAAGCTGGAAGGGCACGGTTCCGCAACCGGGTCGGCGGAGGGAGACGATGGAACTCGAATCATGATAACGGAATTCGAGTCGGCGGCATTTCCGGCAGCGTCAGGTGGTGGGCAGGTTCTCCTTTCGTATGAGGCGGGCAAAGGCTTCCTGCTGGTCAGTCATTTCCGCCACTCCGATGAAGTATTGAGGTTCTCGGGACAGTACCAGGCGGACACCGGTAAATACGTTTTCTACATGTTCGGCGGCACCGGCTCCGCGTTCGCAACTGGCGTGCCACGCGCGTCATCGAGGGTCGAGATTCGCTCGCTGGATACATCCGCATGGGTCGCGGAAACCTACTCTTATGTCGATGGTCGCATGACCCGGGTGCAGTCCTATCGCTTCACCCGAGCCACGCCCTGACTATCGATCTTCTAATTGGCGCGTCCGAGCGCAAAATGCGCTTCCTCGTCAAAAACGGCGTCAATGGTTTATAGTCATCGAAAGATGAAGGGAAGGTTTCATGACAATCTTTAAGACTGTGATCTCTTTTTCGCTACTGGCACTGCTTGTTGCCTGCGGCGGTCCCGGTGATTCCGCGAGCGTCCCGGAAGCACAGCCGGCGGACGCCACCTCCGCTGATATCGGCAACTACATCGTACATTTCAACGCACAGTCAACTGACCAGTTGCCGACGGACGTTGCACGTGCATACGACATTGTACGCAGTAAGAATCGGGCAATGCTCAATGTGTCAATCATCAGGAAAACGGACAATACGCCCGTCGCCGCTGCTGTCACTGTCAAAGCCACGAACCTGACAGGACAACTCAAGAACGTGACAATGCGCAAAATAGAAGAACCGGGTGAAACTTCCGCGATCTATTACGTCGGTGAGACCGCCATTGCCAATCTCGAAACATTGGTATTCGATATAAGCGTGACGCCTGACGGCGAAAGCCGGCTTTCCGAGGTTCGATTCACGCGACAATTCTATGTCGATCCCTAGATAATAAACCACCGTACGAACGAATCGGCGCGGGCACTATTGTGCCCGTTTTTTGTGTAAGACAGTTCCGCAAAAATACCTACAAAAAAAGGTCTTTTTGCAGTTACACAGCATCCAAAAAAGTGTTATCGTCGCTCCGCTTTCATAGCGGGCACAAGCTCGTTTCGTTATTTTTCCAGGAGTCAGTTTTTCATGGCAGCGAACACCAAAAAGCCACCGACCAAATCCGAGATCTATGCAAAGATCGTTGACGACACAGGTCTCACGCGCAAAGACGTAGCGGCAGTATTCGAATCACTCAACGGCCAGATCAAAAAAAATCTTGGTGGCCGCGGCGCACCGGGTATGTTCACCGTTCCCGGACTTTTGAAAATGCGCGTCGTCAAGAAGCCGGCTCGCAAAGCCCGTAAGGGCGTAAACCCGTTCACGGGTGAAGAGATGATGTTCAAGGCAAAACCTGCGACAAAAGTCGTCAAGGTTTCGGCTCTGAAGGGTCTCAAAGACATGGTGTAATCGGAACTTCCGACGAACCAACCAAAAAGCCGGGCTTCGCCCGGCTTTTTTTATTTCGCTACTGCTCCTAGCTTTCTACGGCAACGAAATCCATCACCGCCTGCCTGAGTTCCGACAGTCGGCCATGGAAAAAATGTTCGCCACCTGGGACGATCAGTAACTCAGGCCCTGGCTTGAGGCTGTCTACCCATTCGACTGTCTCTCCAACGTCTACCAGCTCGTCCTGATCTCCCTGAACAACCAGCCATGGGCAGTCTGGCTGCGACTCAAGACCGGTCGCGAAACGACTGATTGCCGGAGCAACGCTAATGAGCCCGTCCACATGCGTGGAAACGGCGGCTTTTACAGCGATCGCCGCACCAAAAGAAAAGCCTGCAAGCCATAAGGGATAGGAACCGTGGCGTGCACGCATCCATTCAATTGCGGCAAGAGCATCATCAAGTTCGCCCGCGCCGTTATCGAAGCGCCCTTCACTTTTCTCGGTACCGCGGAAATTAAAGCGCAGCGCTTCGAACCCCGAGCGAACGAACGCCCTCGCCAGCGTGTGCGCGACCTTGTTGTGCAGCGTGCCACCATGTTGTGGATGTGGGTGGCACACAACTGCGCATCCATGCAATGCACCTTCGCCCGGACGGTCGATAACCGCTTCCAGGCGGCCGGCCGGGCCGTCAAGAAACAGCTTTTCGGTAATGGGGTGATTGGACATTGTGACAGCCGGGGTGGATAGATTCGTGATTATTACTGTAAAATTATGGTCTTATGTAATGTTTAGAAGCTTGACGAGCAAATTCTTGGGGTCGCAGCACAGTATTGTGCACAAAATCACCGTCCGCTGTCTGTCGCACTGACACGCTGCACAGGCACATTCGTCCGAGATAAGGGAAGCAATGTATGCCCGAAATAACCGTTATACATGTCGTCCTGCTGGCCATTAGCGCGGCCATTGGTGCGGTCGTCGGCTGGGTTATTCGCGGCAACCGTTCCCAGGAAGAAAAAACAGCAATAAATGCAGGCTGGCAAGAGCAGATTGAGGCACAGGAAAAAGAGACTGAACGCCTCGTCGAGCGGAACAAGGGCCTCATGGAACAGGTCAGTCAGTCCCAGGCGTCGCACAAGGATGCGAATAACCGTTCCAAGGAATTATCTCTGGCTATCCAGGAAGCGTTCGCACGCCGCGATGAATTGCAGCGAGAGATAAAGGACATTCGCAGCAATCTGGAGGTAGCTGTGGTGGAACGCGACCAGCTTCAATCTGCCGTGGCGGCGCAAAGCGATTCTAAGGACCTCATCAGCCAGAAAGATGAACGAATAGAGAAACTTAGCCGGGAACTTGAAAACTGGCAAAATCGCTTGCCTCCACTGATCGAGCGGTTTCGCGATCGTAACGAAAAAGCGGAGCGCCTCGAAAGTGAACTCGCCGCCGCGGAGGAACGCATTCGGGTACTCGAGACCGAGAAAGAAGCCGCTGCTAAGACGAGCATCGAACCGGTTCATGATCCCGAGGAACTGACCGATGGTCTCGACGCACCGAACGACCCGGCCGATGACCTCGTCGCAGATAACCCGGATCATGACGCGGAGTCTCTGCCAGAGGCAGCGCGTGAATACGAGCAAGAACCTGACTCTGAAATGGAAGACAACACCGGCGGACATGCGTCTCGTGACGATCTGAAATTGATCAAGGGTGTGGGCCCGGCTATTGAGAAGACGCTCAATGAAATCGGTATTTTTCGTTTTGAGCAGATTGCCGACATGAGTGAATACGATATAGATCGGGTCGCGAATCGTCTCAGGGGCTTTCACAGCCGAATCTACCGTGAAGACTGGATCGGGCAAGCGCGAGACCTGCTCGACCAGGCGGCAGGCGCCTGACCCTTGCGTAGTAAACCGAGAACCTACGCTGCATTCCTGGCCCTGGTCACCGCGGTCGCCTGGTCCCTGCCTCTGCAATCAGGCTCAGGCAAATTCCTGACCGAAAAACCGCCTTTCCCGGGCTCGGCGTTTGTCGCGCCAGAATTCGAAATCGCGACATGGCGCGAGAAGCTCACGATCACCGGGCACACGCAATCGGAAAAACATGAAAAGCGACTGAAACAGGCTGTTTCGGAGTACTTCCCAGGCCAGAAAGTTGAGTTCAAATTTCGGCCGCTGGGAGTGGCGCCCGATTGGTGGGCAAGCGCAACCGCCGAGTTGATCACGGCACTGGCCGAGGTGGATTCACCGGGCGGAAGGCTTTACGGCAGCTCGGTGCAGATTCGTGGCGTCGTAGCAAATAAGTCGCTATTTGAGCCAGCGCTGAAGCCCTTGCGACAGGCCTTGCCCGATGCCTCTGACTTCGATGTACGGTTCGTGGAATTCGAGCCTGGCGTGAACCCTCGCGCCCTGTGCGAGAGGCAGTTCGGGGCTATTGAGCCAGGGCCGGTAAATTTCAAGGAGTCGGGTACAGAACTGCGCGATTCAGCTTTCCCTGCGCTCGATCGCATTGCTACGTTGGCTGATGCCTGTCGGGACTCGACAATTTCAATCACGGGCCACACCGACTCGTCCGGAGACGACGAATGGAACAGGCAGCTAAGCCTCGCCCGTGCCGAAACCGTTGCACACTACCTGGACAATCGCGGTGTGAATCCGGAACGACTTGTCGTTGTCGGTGCCGGTTCATCCCTGCCCGTCGCGGATAACTCTACGCGCTACGGTCGTTCTCTGAACCGGCGGATTGAAATTCGCCTTGCGTTGA
>CALDZH010000100.1 GCA_937944275.1 uncultured Woeseiaceae bacterium | reverse complement strand
TTTCACGCCTATCTCTTCAGAGACGAGCACGTGATCAATCGGAATCATCGCAAACGGCATAAACGTGGGCCAAGTCGGTATAGCGCCAAATCCTCGGCGCGTATTTTTCAGACCGGTAGTCTTCACCAGCGCCCGATAGTTCGGTTCCCACATCCCCGTATTCAGATCCCCGATCAATATTGTCGCCCCTGCAGGTTTTTGCAGCAGACCAGGCAGCGACTCCAGTTGCTCATTGCGAGCCTCATAAAACTTTTTGCTGACCGGTATCATTGGGTGCGTTGCAACAATGTGAAGCGATTTTTCACCAACTGTCAGCGACGCATTGATCGTCGGGTAGCCGAAAGGCGGGCTGTCGACGTGATCTGCTGACTTTATCGGTAAACGGGAAAACAAGGCTATTCCGAAGTTCCCGTCGCGTGCCTCCGCATAGGAGTAAGGGTACTCCGAGCGCAGTGCGGCAAGTTCGACCAGCCAATCCGGCGACACTTCCAGTAGCACGATGATGTCCGGGTTCTCCGTATCCAGCAGATCAAACAGACGTTCATACTCGGTATTGGAGGACAGGACATTGGCGAGCAGCAAGTCCAGGTCTGTACCTGTCTCGCTGTTCTCTGCGTCGAAATACCAGGGAAGTACGAGGCCCGCATTGACCAGGCAGACCAGCAACAATGCGCCGGCGTAGACATAGCTGCGAAGTGCCACGAATACCAGGGCCAGGAGCAGGGAGAAGACGAAGTACTGCAGGCGGAAGTGACTGAAGAGCTGCAGCGCGAAATGATCGGCAGGTAACAGCGTAATAATGGAAAAAGCGATTGTGAGAATCGCGGCAGCCTGCAACAGGCCGATTACCGTGACTAGGCGACCGCGCATACCGGGCAGTCGGGCCGTTTGCTGAGACCCAGGCGACGGAGTTCGCTGGCCGTCGCATCAAATAGTCGTAGTAGTGGTGCGTCTGATCCTATGCCCGCGAGGTATTTGAGTGCTTCGACCGCCATCATTGTGCCGATGACGCCGGGCACAGGGGCGAGCACGCCGTTGCCTGCACAGCTACCCAGGGATTCGTCTGCCTCTGCGTACAAACACCCGAAACAGGGCGATTGTGAAAAGTCCGGGCCGAACACGGCCAGCTGACCTTCAAATCGAATGGCGGAACCCGACACGAGCCGGCGTGACATCGCGACGCAAGCTTCGTTGACCTGGAACCGTGTCGGAAAATTGTCGCTGCCGTCGAGTACGACGTCGGCGGCAGAGACGGCATTGGCCAGCGCAGCCCCAGTGAGGCGTTCGCTGATCGCTGTTACCTCTATGCTCGGATTGATCTTGCGCAAGCGCGTGGCAGCGACCTCTGCTTTGAGCTCACCAACATGGCCTTGCGCGTAAAGCACCTGCCTGCCGAGGTTGGTCTCATCAACCGTATCGAAATCGCACACAGAAAGATGGCCAACGCCACTCGACGCCAGGTAGGCGGCAGCGGCACAGCCGATGCCGCCTACACCGATCAGGAGAACCTTGCCTTCAGAAATCCGCTGCTGCCCGTCCGCACCAACCTGCGGTAGTGCCAGGTGACGTGCGTCGCGGCTCAGGGTCATTCGTCGATCGTGACTTCGATGATCTCGACGTTCTCGACGGGAACATCCTGGTGACCGCCACGATTACCCGTTTGTACGCCGGCGATAGCATCTACGACATCCATGCCGGTACTGACTTTGGCAAACACGGCGTACCCGAAATCACGACCTCCATGATTGAGGAAATCGTTATCGCGAAGATTGATGAAAAATTGCGAGGTTGCGCTATCCACGACGTTCGTGCGTGCCATCGCAAGCGTGCCGCGCACGTTTGCTTCGCCGTTGTCAGCTTCGTTCTTGATCGGTTCTCTCGTTGCAACGGAGGACATGTTCTCGTCCATGCCGCCGCCCTGAATCATGAAATTCGGGATGACGCGGTGGAAGATCGTGCCCGCGTAGTGACCGTCCCTGATGTACTGGCGGAAGTTCTCGCAGGAGATTGGGGCTTTTTCGTCGAATAGTTCGACGCCAATGTCGCCGTGATTGGTTTTTATCGTGATCATGGTTTCTCGCAAATTGAAATGAGGATCGCTATTTACCACCCCGGCGCGCAACTGTCACGCGTGGTTGCCCGGCAAGATCATTATGGCAGCAAATATCCGTCCAGCCATGTTTCCCGAGCAGCGCAGCAACATCTCTCTTTTGCTCCGCGCCGTGTTCGATGAGAAGTATGCCGTCATCAGCCAGCAACGCCCCGCAGTCGGCGGCGAGAATACGGATTGCGTCGAGCCCGTCAATGCCCGCGGCCAGCGCTGACTGCGGTTCGTGTTGGAGTTTCAACAGGGCCGTGTCGTCACTGCGAACATAGGGCGGGTTCGAGACGATGATATTGAATGTCTGGCCCTGGACGGGCGCAGTCCAGCTGCCATGCGCAAGTTCGACGTTGCCCAGGGACAGTTTTCGCACATTCTCCCGGGCGACGGCGAGCGCATCCTCGCTGACGTCGACCGCGGTGATTCGGCACATCGGCCGCTCACTGGCAATTGCGACCGCAATAGCGCCGCTTCCCGTGCCCAGGTCAAGCACATCCCATTCTGCCTTTCGTGGGATCTCTCGCAGGGCGAGATCGACGAGGAGCTCCGTTTCCGGGCGCGGTACAAGCGTCGCCGGGCTGACCGCCAGTTCATGCGACCAGAATTCCTTCACGCCCATGATATAAGCCATGGGCTCGCCACTGATGCGCCGGGCAATGACATCTTCGAAGCGCTCCAGCGTCATTTCGTCGAGCACGTCCTCGGGATGGGCAAACAGGTAGCTACGCGGCATATCGATGGTCCGACACAGCAATATCTCGGCATCGAGCCGCGGGGAATCACTGCTACGCGACAAACGGGCTGTTGCGTCCGCAATTGCGGCATCCAGTCGCATCTTCAAGTACACTCGCCGGAAAATTTCTAATGTAACTGATGCGCCTATGAACGTGTATTCCAATGTCCTCGACATGGTTGGTCAGACGCCGATGCTCGAGGTTAAGCATATCGATACGGGGCCCTGCCGCCTGTTCCTCAAGCTCGAACTTATGAACCCGGGCGGCTCGATCAAGGATCGCATCGGTATCTCGATGATCGAGGAAGCCGAGAAACGTGGCGACATCAGTCCGGGCGACACGATTGTCGAGGCGACCGCCGGCAACACGGGGCTTGCGCTGGCACTCGTCGCGGCACAGAAAGGCTACGGGCTCGTGATCGTGCTGCCTGATAAAATGAGCCAGGAAAAAATATTCAATCTGCGCGCCATGGGTGCCGAAGTAATTCTGACGCGCTCCGATGTCGGGCGAGGCCACCCGGAGTACTACCAGGATCTGGGCAAGCGAGTCGCGGAAGAGCGCGGCGCATACTTTATCAATCAATTCGGCAATCCCGACAATCCGCTGGCCCACGAGACGGGAACAGCACCCGAGATTCTCGAGCAGATGGGAGGCGAACTTGATGCGATCGTGCTTGGGGTGGGATCCAGCGGGACAGTTGCGGGTATCGGCAACTACCTCAAAAAACATGCGCCCGGCGTCGACATGGTCCTGGCGGATCCGGTCGGTTCGATTCTGACGGACTACATAAATAAGGGCGAGATCGGCGAGGGTGGCAGCTGGCTCGTAGAGGGCATAGGCGAGGATTTCATTCCGGATATTGCCGACTTTGAAAAAGTCGTGAAAGCCTATGCTATTTCGGATGCCGAGTCGTTTGCCACGGCCAGGGAACTGTTGCGCAAGGAAGGCATTCTGGCTGGATCGTCATCCGGCACACTGCTGGCTGCGGCCCTCAAGTACTGTCGCGAACAGACGGAAGCCAAGCGGGTGGTCACCTTTGCCTGTGACACCGGAAACAAGTACCTGTCGAAGCTCTACAACGACTTCTGGCTCGAAGATCAGGGCTTTATCAGTCGTGAGGAATACGGTGACCTGCGTGACCTGATCGGTCGCCCGCATGGCGAGCGCGCGACCATTACAATCGGGCCTACCGATGTGCTGACAACGGCGCACAATCGATTGCGTAACGCGGGATTCTCGCAGCTGCCGGTCATGGAGGAGGGCAAGCTGGTCGGCGTTGTTACTGAAGACACGATCATTCAGTTTGTTTACGGGCACCCCGACTTGATGACGGCGCCTGTTAAAGACGCAATGGAATCGGCATTCATCAAGCTCGACAAATCGGAGAGCCTGAACAACCTCGTGGCAATGCTTCGAGTGCAGCCGTACGCAGCCATCGTGGACGATGACGAATTCCTGGGCCTGATTACACGATCGGACGTGCTCAATTACCTGCGCCGGCAGATGTAGAGGGACGCATGGCAGACAAAACGAAATTTGCGACGAGAGCGATCCACGCGGGGCAAGAGCCGGACCCAACAACCGGTGCCATCATGCCACCGATCTATGCGACCTCAACGTATGTGCAGGAAAGCCCTGGCGTGCACAAGGGTTACGAATACTCGCGCACACAGAACCCGACTCGCATGGCCTACGAACGATGCATTGCTGACCTCGAGTCAGGCGAACACGGTTTCGCGTTTGCGTCGGGCATGGCGGCGACAGCGACGATACTCGAACTCGTTGACAGCGGGTCTCACATTGTCGCGATGGATGACCTGTATGGCGGAACACGGCGCCTGTTCTCGAACGTTCGTGAGCGCAGTTCCGGGCTCAAATTCGACTATGTTGATCTGAGTGACATGGCTGCGGCTGCAGCGGCAATCGGGGATGACACGGCGATGGTGTGGATCGAGTCGCCGACGAATCCCCTGCTCAAGCTTGTGGATCTCAAGGCAATCGTCGCGCTCGCGAAGAAGAGCAGGGCGATTGTTGTCGTGGATAACACGTTCGCAACACCGTACCTGCAACGCCCGCTCGAACTCGGTGCCGATATTGTCATGCATTCGGCTACCAAGTTTATCAATGGTCACTCCGACATGGTTGGCGGCATCGTCGCGACGTCGAGCGACAAACTCGCCAAGCGCCTTGGATATCTGCAGAACTCGATCGGCGCCGTTTCTGGCCCGTTCGACAGTTTCCTGGCGTTGCGCGGGGTGAAGACGCTCGACGTGCGTATGGAGCGGCACTGCAGGAGCGCCATGCAGATCGCAACATGGCTTGAAGTTCACGACAGTGTCGAGAGTGTTCTCTACCCCGGCCTCGAATCACATCCGCAGCACGAACTCGCCAGGGAACAAATGCCTGGTTTTGGCGGCATCGTCACCTTTTTCATCAAAGGCGGTCTTGAAGATGCGCGGCGCTTCCTCGAGCGTTGCAGAGTGTTCTCGCTTGCCGAGAGCCTCGGCGGTGTAGAGAGCCTGGTTGATCACCCGGCGATCATGACGCATGCGAGCGTGCCATCTTCGGAACGGGCAAAGCTGGGCATAAGCGATACGCTGATTCGCTTGTCTGTCGGCATTGAGGATGTCGAAGACCTGAAAGCCGACCTGGATCAAGCCCTCCAAAAGTAAACAAAACTTGACAATTGTTCTTATGCTCATTACTCTTTGTCAAATAAACTTGACAAAGTGACAAAGAGAGCAGACTTATGAATGATTCAAACACTGATTGTGGCGGCTTTGCTGCCCGCAACAAGAAAAATACTCTTCGACTTGGATATTGGACCGGTGCCTGGCTGATCACCATGGCTATCGCCGTGTTCGGACCTATCCTGCTCTGGCAAGACAAGGTGCTGACCGGAGCCGCTATCGTCATCAATGTTGCAGTTGGTATCGGGATGATCGTTGCCAACAAGCGTCACCTGGAAGGGCTTGATGAGCTGCAGCAGAAAATCCAGCTTGAGGCCATGGCACTGGCACTGGGCGTCGGGCTGGTATTTGGCCTGGGGTATTCGACCATGGACGTGACCAACCTCATCAGCGCCGACGCCGAAATCTCGCACCTCGTGATGCTGATCGGCCTGACCTATGGCGCAGGGGTCATCATTGGCCGCAGGAAGTACCAATGAAGAACCGTCTGAAAGTATTGCGCGCAGAACGCGACTGGACTCAGGCGCGGTTAGCCAGTGAACTCGAGGTTTCGAGACAAACCGTGAACGCGATCGAAAAAGGCAAGTTTGATCCCAGTTTGCCCCTGGCATTCAAGGCCGCACGGCTGTTCGGGATGTCGATCGAGGATATTTTCCAGGACGACGCCCAGACCTGATCGTTACTCGACCATACCCCGCATCGCCTGATCGATGTACGTGCACCATTCCTCGGAAACGCGGTCAGGAACGCCAGGATTGCCACGGATTCCGAGCTTGAATTCGACAACTGATCGCCACTCTGATGACCCGAGGTCGGGGCCGTGTCCCTGGCCATCCCCGGTAGACAGTTTCTGCTCAACCATTTGCAGCCATGACTCCGAACAGGGCTCGGTACCCGCGGTCAGCTGTCGTTGATATTCAGCGTCGTCCATATGACCTTGTGACTTCAGAATCAACCCATCATCACCGAGAGTCCATTCCTCGAAGCCGACGAGGTCGACTGCATTCCCGGTACCGCCGGGGCCCGAGTTCGTCCCGGTCCAGCGCCAATGAAATTCCACGATATCGCCTGCGCGCCGGACTTCAACCAGCCTGACCACCATGTCGGGAAATGCCGTCATGAATTCGCGAGCTGTCTGTTCGACAGCTGCTCGACCGATGGATGGTTCGCCGTCATTGATTCTCAATGACCCATTTTCTGCATAGAAGGCGGCATAGGCCACCGGGTCCTGGCCGCTCCAGGCCGCTGCGTAGCGAGTGGCAAACTCTGTCAGCCCATCCGCCTCCAGCGGTTCTTTCTGTGCCTGGCAGGCAAGCAGAAAGCATGACGCCAGTGCCAGCACTACAACTGCGCCGCGAGAGTTGCGTATTGATTTAGCGATCATTACCGCTCCTGGCTGAACGTTGAAACAGGCGCGCTGATACGAACCAGAGTACGCCGAAGAAAGCGGTCAGGACCAGGACATCCCACGACGCCACGGGCCCCAAACCGGCGATCAACGCGATCACAGGAACTAACACCTGGGCAATGGTAGTAGCGTACATGGCCCGGGCCAATCCCTGTGGCCGGAAGCGAGCAATGATGGCGCCGATGATTGCGACGAGCAGCACTCCTGAATACATCATGTTGGCATCATTATGCTCATCTCCGATGATCCCAACCGCGCCGTTTGCCCAGACAAGCATGAATGCAGCGGCGAGGGCAACGCCGGTTGCAGAGCGAAACGCCGTATTGTCGGTCTTGCGCATCACAAGGGTAAAGATGAGTACAACGCTGCCCAGAAGAACGAAGGCAAAGATGAAATCGAATGCGGTCCAGTTCATGTCAGTCAGCCAATGCGGCAAGCTGATCGGCCTGGTATTCATTGGTCAGCGGGTCGATAACCTGGTCGAGGCCGCCCTCAAGGATCTCGTCGAGTTTATAAAGAGTCAGGTTTATGCGGTGGTCTGTAACTCGCCCTTGCGGGTAGTTATAGGTGCGAATACGCTCACTGCGGTCACCCGAGCCGACAAGAAGCCTGCGTTTCTCAGCCTGCTCGGTTTCCTGTGCTGCGACTTGCTGGTCGAGCAGACGTGCCTGAAGTAATGACATCGCACGCGCACGATTCTTGTGTTGCGAGCGTTCGTCCTGGCACTCCACGACAATGCCAGTTGGTAAATGCGTGAGACGCACGGCCGAATCCGTCTTGTTCACATGCTGGCCACCGGCGCCCGATGCGCGGTAGGTATCGACGCGCAGGTCCGCCGGGTTTATCTCGGTCTCCTCTACCTCGTCAGGTTCTGGCAGTACGGCCACCGTGCAAGCAGACGTATGAATACGGCCCTGTGATTCCGTAGTCGGCACACGCTGTACGCGATGAGCGCCTGACTCGAACTTGAGTCTTGCGTAAATACTGTTGCCCGTGATGCGGCTGATTATTTCCTTGTAGCCACCATGTTCGCCTTCGCGGGCAGACAGTATTTCGATCTGCCACCTGGCCGTCTCAGCATATTTCGAATACATACGAAACAGGTCACCGGCAAAGATCGCGGCTTCATCGCCGCCGGTGCCAGCCCGGATTTCCAGGTAGACGTTGCTTTCGTCGTAAGGATCAGCCGGTATCAGGGCTTTTTGCAAATCGATCAGCAGTTGTTCGCGGCGCTCTTCAAGTCCCGCCAGTTCCTCCTGGCCCATCTCGCGCACTTCCTCGTCTGCATCGTTTGCCATCTCTTCGGCGTCCACGATGTCATTGAGGATACCCTCGTACTGCTGAAACGATTTCACCACGGGTTCGACCCGCGCGTACTCCTTTGACAGGTCGCGGAACTGGTTCTGGTCGGCGATGACATCCGGGTCGGCCAGCAGACCCGCTATCTCCTCGAAACGATCGCGCACTGACTCCAGCTTGAAGCGAATAGATTCTTTCATGGGTGCGCTGCTTTAATCGCCGTCGAGATCGAAGAGTTTCCGCGCCGAATCGATTAGCGCGATATCGGATGCTTCGCCAGCCTGTCGCAGCACTACACTTGGTTTGTGCAATATTTTTTTCATTAGCGATGCTGTTGCAAACTCAATGGCATCCTCAGCAGATTCGCCGCGGCGCATACGCTTGCGGGCTTTTTTCGCGATTTGTTTGCGGATTTCCTCATGGCTTTCGCGCAACTCGGCGATGATTGGTGCAACCTGCTTGGAGCGCTCGATAGCCGCATAGCGGCGAATCTCATCATCGAGCAGTCGATGTGCCTCTACTGCAGCGGCTTCCCGATTACCCTGGCCCTCGAGAATGACTTTGTCGAGATCGTCGATCGTGTACAGGTAGAAATCGTCGAGTTCGCCAGCACTCGCTTCGATATCGCGCGGCACTGCGATATCACAGGCGAAAATCGGCTTCCGCTTGCGCGCTTTGATCGCTGCTGCAATTTGTTCAGTAGTGACGACGGGCTCGGTTGCTGCCGTGGATGTAATCAGAATGTCGGCCTCTGGCAGCGTGCCTTCGATTTCGGACAACGGCACGGCAAAGCCGCCAAATTGCCCAGCCAGGTCCTGTGCGCGTTCAAGACTGCGGTTCGCAACAAACAGCCGGCCGATCTCACGGCTGACGAGGTGCTTGGCGACAAGCTCTATGGTCACGCCGGCGCCGACCAGCAACGCCGTGTGTTTCTTGAAACCCGCAAAGAACTGCTGCGCCAGGTTCACCGCCGCGGAGGCAACGGATACCGGGCTTGCGCCAATCTCGGTATCGGTGCGGATCTTCTTGGCGACGGCAAACGTGTGTTGAAACAAGCGACTCAGGTTGCTGCCAAGCGTCTCGGCCTGCTGGGCGTGGCGAAACGCATCTTTTAACTGGCCTAGAATCTGTGGTTCGCCGAGCACCATCGAGTCGAGGCCGCAGGCAACGCGGAATATGTGCCTTATTGCGTCTTCATCGTCCTTCAAGAACAGAGAGTCCGCAAATCCGCGCCCAAGCTTACGATCGGCGTGCAGCCAGTCTTTGAGGTTTTCACGGCCGCCGTTCTGGCTGATCAGGTAAAACTCGGTGCGGTTGCACGTCGATAGCAGGACCGCCTCATCCACTCCATCCAGAGTAGTAAGTCGCTCCAGGGCCCGCGGTATCTCGTCTCCGGCAAAGACGAGCTGCTCGCGTATTTCGAGAGGCGCCGTGTTATGGTTCAGACCGAGTATTTGCAGCGGCATACGTTCTTTGGTGGTGCCCAGCGGGCACTCATGAAAATCGAAGTGCGTATGATAAGCGAACTGAACGGCGAGTTCCTTGTCTGTTTGGAGGCGGACCCAATATTATTCATGGCCGCGAAGCGTTCTGTTCGGGACTGCTTCTTTTATACGGACGACAGTTTATGCATGAAATTCGACGATGGCTGACAGCTGCCGCGCTGTGCACGCTAATCGCCTTCACCAGCTCACCCGCCACGGCGGGCGAAAAAGACAACTCGGAAGTCGATGCTTACATCCTGCAGGCCGAGATGGCGTTGCAGCGAAATGACTACCTCATGGCGGCTCAGGAATATCGCAAGGCTGCCGAATTGAGCGAGAATCCGGACGTTGCCCGACAGGCTACGCGTGTCGGCATGGTCTACGGGTTTGATCGCGAGGCGCTGATCGCGGCCAAGCGCTGGTACAAGCTTGATCGCGACAGCAAGGAAGCTCAATTGTACCTTGGACAATTGAGCTTTCGTGTTGGCGACATCAGAGCGGCGCGACGGCACTTCTCCGAATTGATTGAGACGGGCAATGAGGAGTCAGGTGAAATACTCATAAAACTCGCCAGCTTTCTCTCGGATGAAGCCCACCCGGAGAAGGCGGACAAGCTAATGCGCTCGCTCGGCCGCCCATATTTGGACTCGGCTCTCGCCAACCATGCAGTGGCTATGATGGCGCTGCGCGCTGGCGACACCGAGTACGCACTCGAGCGCTCCGCCAAGGCAATTGAACTCGACCCCGACAGACTTCAGTCGCGGTTGCTGTATGCCCGGATAATGCTGGCCGACGGTGACGTAGATCAGGCCATCGAATACACGGCCCGAATTATCGGCGACGACCCCGACCCGGATCCTGATGCCAGGATGGAACTGGCCATCATGTACATGATGGCGGATCGCGAAGACGACGCGCTGAGCCAGGTTAACCAGGTATTGCTCGAACAGTCCGGACGGATGGATGCATTGCGTCTCATGGCAATCATCAATTTTCACAAGGGGCATCTTGACGCCGCGTGGGACGACTTCAATGATTTGCTCGCGAGCGGGCAATATCGTATGGACGCGCTTTTCTACCTTGGCCGAATTGCGGATTTTCGTGAGGAGACCGATCGCGCCATCCGCTTATATGCTGAAGTTATGGACGGCTCCAATGCTGTGGCCTCGCAGACTCGCGCGGCTACTTTGCTTGCACATAAGAAGGACGACCTGAATGGCGCTCTGCGGCAACTCGATGAATTCGCCGAACAGTCTCCAACCAACGCTGTCGAGGTTTTGTCTGCCAAGGCGCAATTGCTGGCATCCGTGGAAAATTACGATGAGGCGCTGAAACTCTACGACAAAGTAGTGTCTTACCAACCGGATGACGAATACGCGGCGCTTGGCCGAAGTGAGCTATTGTTGCGAATGGGTCGTCTCGATGAGGCACTCGAAAGTTATTCTGACGCGGTGAGGCGCTGGCCCAAGAGCGCAATGGCGCTGAATGCGTACGGCTACACCCTGGCCGATCGAACCGATCGCTATCGTGAAGCAGAAAAGCTGATTCGCAAGGCGCTGCGTTATGACCCGGAAAGTCCGGCAATTATCGACAGCCTGGGCTGGGTGCTATTCAAGCTCGGGCGCCACGAAGACGCGCTGGTGGAGCTCGAGCGTGCCTATGAGGGCATGCAGGATCACGAAGTGGCTGCCCATATAGTGGAGACTCTGGTTGCGCTTGGCCGCAGGGATGAAGCACTGGAGTGGCTCGTCAAAGCTGAAGAAGCAAAGCCTGACAGCCCGTTGCTCAAGGACGTGCGGGGCCGCCTCTTTGCCGATGATCCCTGACATTCGTTCGTTGTGGCTGCTGCTGGCACTGCTGGTGCTGGCAGGCTGCGCCACAACGCGAGAAAGCGTCGATCTTCCTGTATTGGGTGACTGGGAGACACGCAGCGAAGTTCTCGCCAATGTTCGCGACTGGGAATTTAAAGGCCGCATTGCGGTCAAGGCGGGCGATGACGGGTTTAATGGGAAGTTCAACTGGACCCAGCAGGATGATGCGTTCAACGCAACAGTCGGCGGCCCCCTCGGAATTGGCACCGTGCTTATCGAGAGCGACGGCCAATCTGTGATGCTGACAGAAGAGGACGGTAGCAAGACGGTTCTGCAGGACGCCGAAATGGAGCTGCGCTGGCGCTACGGCTGGACAATTCCGGTGAGTAGTCTGCGTTACTGGGCGCTTGGCATTCCAGACCCCAAGGTTCCGGCCGCCGAGACTGAACTGGATGACAATGGTCGTCTTGTGCGCCTGGAGCAGAGCGGCTGGATTGTTGAGATATCGCGTTATAGCGAGGGAGGTGGACAGCAAATGCCGCGAATTCTGTCTGCGACAAACCCCGATACGCGCGTGCGCATGATTATTGACCGCTGGTTGTTCTTCGGTCGTTGACAGCCAGAGGGCCTCACCGCACAATTGCGCCGCAACGCGAAAATCAGCTCATTGGGGCGTAGCCAAGTGGTAAGGCATCGGGTTTTGATCCCGTGTACCGCAGGTTCGAATCCTGCCGCCCCAGCCATCTCGTCATCTAGGGAGTCATCGTGGAACTGGGAACAATGGCGGTCTTTTCGGGTAACGCCCACCCGCAACTCGCGCAGGACATTGCCCGCTACCTCCGCATCCCTCTCGCTCGCGCTCAGGTTGGCCGCTTCTCAGATGGCGAAATCAATGTAGAGATTCTCGAGAACATTCGCGGTCGCGAGACGTTTATCGTCCAGCCGACCTGTCCGCCGACCTCCGAAAATCTCATGGAACTCCTCGTCATGGTTGATGCGGCCAGGCGCGCTTCGGCTGCGCGTATCACCGCCGTGATCCCGTACTTCGGTTTTGCGCGGCAGGATCGCCGACCACGTTCTTCGCGTGTACCGATTACCGCAAAGCTCGTCGCCAAGTTGATCGCAACGGCCGGTGTCGACCGGGTACTAACCGTGGATCTCCATGCCGACCAGATCCAGGGCTTCTTCGATATTGCAGTCGATAATGTCTATGCCTCGCCAATCCTGCTCGCCGATGTGTGGAAGCAGAAGTACAACGATATGGTGGTCGTCTCGCCCGACGTGGGCGGTGTGGTTCGTGCCCGGGCACTGGCCAAGCGTCTTGGCGACGCTGATCTGGCCATCATCGACAAACGTCGTGCACAGGCAAACCAGTCCGAGGTTATGAACATTATCGGCGAGGTAGAGGGCAAGAACTGCGTGATGATCGACGACATGGTCGATACAGCAGGCACACTGTGCCACGCAGCTGGAGCGCTGAAGGAACACGGAGCTGTCAGCGTGGCGGCCTATATCACGCACCCGGTGCTCTCGGGCCCGGCCGTGACTCGTATCGACGATTCGGAGCTTGACGAAATGGTTGTCACCGATACGATTCCGTTGAATGAAGCAGCCCGGGCCTGCGAGAAGATCCGCCAGCTCTCAGTTGCCGAGATGCTGGCAGAGACCATGCGACGGATCTCTACCGAAGAATCCGTCTCCTCCCTGTACGTGGATTAGAACACCTCTCAATAGAAGGGGGGACATGCTATTGCGTGTCCCCCATTTGGTTGGGACACATATTTCGCCCAGGAAGAATCTGAATTACGTATCGGACACTAGTGGGGGGACACTTTAAAAAGTGTCCCCCCTTCTAATGCGTACCCCTTTACGTTAAGATGCGCGCCCTTGCGTAGGTTGGTCGCGACCTGCGTGTATTAAAACGCTGGAATAAATCCAGCAAAGTCAATCAGTTATGGAGATTAGTCATGAGTGACGATTTCGACCTGATTGCGGACATCCGTGAGGACCAGGGGAAAGGTGCGAGCCGCCGCCTGCGTCACGAAGCAAAAGTACCCGCAATCATCTACGGCGCCGGGCGCCCGCCTCGCGCACTGGTATTTGACCACAACCGAGTTATTCAGCAGCTCGAGAACGAATCGTTCTACTCGAGTGTCCTCAACATCAAGGTCGGCGAAAAGAGCCAGGCAGCGATCCTCAAGGATGTGCAGCGCCATCCGGCCAAACCGATCGTCATGCACATGGACTTCCAGCGCATCGTAGCGGACCAGGAAATCAAGATGAGCGTTCCGCTCCACTTCATCGGCGAAGATGTTGCGCCTGGTGTGAAGCAGGGGGGCGGTGCGGTTTCGCATCTCATGAACGAGGTCGATATCGTTTGTCTGCCGAAGCACCTGCCCGAGTTCATCGACGTGGACGTCTCGGAGCTGGAGCTTGACGCGATGCTGAGCCTCTCGGACCTCAAGCTGCCGGAAGGCGTTTCTATTCCTGCCCTGGCCCAGGGCCCTGAGCAGGATCGCCCGGTCGTTTCTATCCACGTGATCAAGGAAATTGTGATCGAGGAAGAGGAAGAGCTCGAGCCAGGTGCAGTGCCTGTTGCTGGCGAGGAAGATGCGGCTCCGGAAGCGAGCGACGAGTCTGGCGACGAAGACTCCGACAACGAGTAATCCTGTTATCAGGCTTCGCGAAAAGACCGCCTCCTGGCGGTCTTTTTGTTTTGCCATCTAGTGCGAAGATTCGTTTAAGATTGCCACGCCATGACCAAACCGATACGCATAATCGCCGGCCTCGGTAATCCCGAGGACAGGTATGAAAGAACCTTGCACAACGCCGGGTTCTGGTTTGTTGATGCACTTGCTCGCAAGTATGGCGGCAACTTTCGGTATGAGAAGAAGTTTGATGCAGATTATTGCCGCATCACCCTCCATGGTGAAGCGGTTTGGTTGATCAAACCACAGAGCTATATGAACCATAGCGGCCAGCCTATTCGTGGCCTGCTCGACTACTACCGGCTGCGCACTGCGGAGTTGCTCGTTGCGCATGATGAGATTGACCTGCCGCCGGGTACCGTGCGCCTCAAGGAAGGCGGTGGCCACGGCGGTCACAATGGTCTGCGGGATATTGTCAGGCATTGCGGGGCGGACTTCCTGCGCTTGCGGCTGGGTGTTGGTCACCCGGGCGACAAGGATCAGGTGACAAATTATGTGCTCAAGCGCGGTTCGAATGACGTCGAAACGGCGATTGAACGAAATATCGATGACGCGATAGTTGTCATGCCCGAACTGGTTGACGGCGACATCAATGCGGCAATGAAAAAACTACACACAAAAGAATGATCTGATGGCAATTACCTGTGGCATCGTTGGCTTGCCCAACGTCGGCAAATCGACATTGTTCAATGCTTTGACGGCAGCGGAAATCGCCGCCGAAAATTACCCGTTCTGCACGATTGAGCCAAACGTCGGCGTGGTTCCTGTGCCGGACTCACGCCTTCAGGTCCTCGCCGAAATCGTGAAACCGCAGAAGATCCTGCCGACGACGATGGAGTTCGTGGACATCGCAGGCCTTGTCGCTGGCGCGTCGAAGGGTGAAGGCCTGGGGAACCAGTTTCTGGCGAACATTCGTGAGACCAATGCGATCGCACACGTGGTGCGTTGTTTTGAGAACGATGATGTAACTCACGTGTCGGGTGCGATCAACCCGATCGATGACATCGAGACAATCAATACGGAGCTTGCTCTCGCGGACCTGGAGTCAGTCGAGAGACAGCTCGACAAAGCGACCCGAAATGCCAAGACCGGCAAGAAAGAAGACGTCGCCCATCGCGACGCGCTGGCCGGCATCAAGGCGCACCTGGATGAGGGTTTGCCCATTCGTTCGATGGACAAGACGGATTTGCAACAAGAGATCCTCAGGAGCGTGCATCTGATCACGGCGAAGCCGGTCATGTACGTCGCCAACGTGGATGAGGACGGCTTTGTCGACAACCCATACCTCAAGGCCGTCGAGGAATACGCGGCAAACGAAGGCGCCGAAGTTGTGGCCATCTGTGCCGCGATCGAAGCTGAAATCGCCGTACTTGATGAGGAAGACAAGGCCGTATTTCTAGAGGACCTTGGTGCCAAGGAGCCGGGTCTCAATCGTGTTATTCGCCATGCGTACAACCTGCTTGGGCTGCAGACGTTTTTCACGGCGGGCGAAAAAGAGGTACGGGCCTGGACGACGAAGATTGGGGCCAGGGCACCTCAGGCAGCTGGCGAAATTCACACGGATTTTGAGAAAGGCTTTATTCGTGCCGAAACGATTTCCTACGACGATTACGCGGAACTCGGCGGTGAGTCCGGTGCAAGGGATGCCGGCCGGCTGCGCCTCGAGGGCAAGGACTATGTTGTCCAGGAAGGCGACGTCATGCACTTCCGCTTCAATGTCTAATGCCAGGCCAGCTTGCTCGTCTCAACCTTGTAAAGTGTGTAATCCCTGAGCTGATTTGCGAGTGACAGTGGGATGTAGGGAATTTTGACGCTGCCGGATGCCATATAAACACGCAGTGTCGAGAGTTCTTTTTTTCGTTGATAGCGTGATTGCGTAACGGTTACGCGCTGCACTTTTCTATACAAAAGGGCGACGGACCTAAAACCGATTAGTCCTGAGCGACGCACAAAACCCTGATTGTCAAAATGGAACCCGGCATGCCGCCACCCCAGGTAAACGAATGGCATCGAGATGGGAATCCACAGCAGGAACAGTAGTGCATAGGCATTTCCGGTTGTTGTGAATAACAATGTGGAGAGCCCGACAGATGGGACGGCGTTAAGCAGGATTCGAGTGCGCATGTAGAAGGGAGAAATTGAATTAAAACGATCGCTCGCCGGGTCCTGGGTTAACCCGGATCCCTCAGGCGCCAGCAATAGTTCTCTGAGATGTTCGGCTTGGTCGACGCCAACACGCGGAATAACGAAGTTCTTGCTGCTGCTGTTCTTTTGGCTGCTGCGCGCCTGCCGCGCTAATAGTTGGTAGAAATTCAAGCTTCGCTGGATCAGGCTCTGCGTGAGCCGAAGAGTCTGAATTTTTCCGAGTTCCATCGAGTGCTCATGGCGCGTCAGTAAGCCACCGGTAGAGCGCAGAGTGTTGCCTTCCAGGCACAACTCGAAGTTGTGATAGCGCAGAAATGCGGCACCAATGGAGATCAACGTAAATATGCCAATGATGCCGACTATTACGGCGATTGTGGCTAGTGCCGATATGCCGACGCCAAGTGCCATCGTGCCTTCGGCAACGTCCCTGACGTAGTTCTCAAGAATATCGACGCGTGTTTCACCGAGTTTCTCAATGAAAGGGGCAAGCAACGCAAGCACGACGTAAACGCGTCGATCAGCTAGCCCTATGTAAATCATGTCGCGCCAGTTGAGTCGAAGTAGCGGATCGAGTTTCGACGTGCCTTCGGGCGTTTCGGTAGCCTGTCCCCGCCGGCGCCCAACACGCTTGCGCAGTGATTCGGCAAACGATTCAGGAACCGCGGGCAAGTTTCCCTCGTCACTCGACGAACCAGCGGTGTCGAATTGGATAACCACGAGCCCGAGTACTCGGAAGACGATGTTCTGTGTCGTATTGATTCCCTGGACACGGTCGAACTTGATGTCGAGTTGCTGTCTCTTCAGGATACCTTGGCGAATCCGGATCGAGTCTTCTGTGAGCTGAAAGCGAAAGAACCAGTAATTGAGTAGAGCAATTAGTGACGTGACGACGGCAAAGCCAAAGCCTGCGATGGCGACCTTCTCGGCGAGATCGCCTTTATAGGCCAAAAGTAATGCTGCAAGCGGGGCGAGCCCTTGCCAGCCATTCTTGACGATGGCACGAATGAGCTGGCTAAAGAAAAACAGTATGGCCAGTGGCGATGTCCGCTGCCAGTCTCCGGGCTCAATGATTTTCAATACTTGCCCCGATCTTGTTCAGGACAAAGACTCGCAATCGTTCGGCGTTGTTGGCGCTGATACCGCGGACTTTCAGGTCGCCGCCAGAACCTCCTGCCGTGAATAGCTTCAGGGATGCAACTCCGAACTTGCGATCGAGGATAGTATTTGATGTCTCGACGTGCTGAATCCGGTTGTAGGGTATTGCGGTGACGGATCTCCAGACGACCCCTTTTTTGAAAACGATATCCTTTTCCCGGACGGCGTAACCCTGCCGGGGAACTGAAATACCCGGCCACGCGAAGGTTGCTATGGCGAAACTCACAACAAGAACCCACAGGGGTATTGTCACAAACGGCGGGACGGGAACAAGCACCGAAAAGGCTGTGGCGCCAGCGAGCGACGCCAGGGCGGTCAGTCCGTGTTCAACTTGCAGCCGCCGCACGAAGTGAGGGTCCAGGGACTGCCAATCAAGATCGACCATGTTCGGCAAATCATCAATGGCGATTTCGGGGTTCTGGAACATCATCGCTCCGCCTGATGTAAACAAGCAGTATATGTCAGGCGCACATTGTCCAGGAAGGCGACGTCATGCACTTCCACTTTAACGTCTGAAATTTAGGAACAGTTTACTAATTGGCCCCGGAAATCAGTAAACTGTACTTAAATATTTTCAGAAACAAGCTGAGGGGATGATGTGGCTACCTACGAATGTGAAAAATGCGGAATGACTGTCAACGCTACCTGCGGCAAGTGCGACGCGCCGCTTGAGAACGACATGCTTGAAATTGGTGATGGCAAGGAAGTGCAGATTTCCAAGTGCCCCAACGGTCATGGCAAGATCAAGTCACCACTGTGTTGTGGCCAGGACATGAGCTGCTCGCTTTAGGGCAGCGGTCTAGGGGTTGCGAGCCCCGAAAGAAGGCAACGACCAGTTGTAAATGATCGCCAGGCCGCGAACGGTGAGCCCGGCGATTACGCCAATAGTGAGCGATGCGTTATCGCCCAGTGTCATGCGGTCTGCGATAACGTAGGCCAGGCTCGAGACGAA
>CALDZH010000099.1 GCA_937944275.1 uncultured Woeseiaceae bacterium | reverse complement strand
TTCTCGTAGCCGGCCGTACTCAGAAAGTCACTTTGGCCTCCTTCTTTTCCGACCAGGACATTCGAATTCGCCATATTTGCACCGCCCGCCAGGTCGAAGCAGATGAACGGGATCTTGCCCGCACCGTCGGTGATATTGCATTCACCGGGAGCGCGCAGGAGGTTCAGGTCCTCAGACAGGTCAGCGAACGCGTTGCGTGGATTCAGGAATGGAGCAACGCCACCCACCGTGTAAGCCGCGCCCGACAGGAAACCCTGCGACAGGAACTGGCGCCGCGTGACAGGACGCGGATGATCGGTGTGAAGCAGCGGCAAATCCCAGTTGCCTTTGTTTCGTTTCATGGTCATCTCTGATAATTCCTTTTGAGTCCTGTCTTTACTGAACCAGCGTGGCTGCGCTGCCGAGCACGGAGGCACAAACACCCTTGGCGATGGAGCTTGTGCTGGCGCCCGGAGTCTCAAGCAGTCGATCGATCAGGTTCTCGGGACGATCGCCGGCCCCGCCGAATGACGCCACCTCTTCGTGTACGAGCGTGTAGCTGGGCTGGGAGTCGAGTTGAGCACTCGTTGACGAGTGGCCAACTGCTCGCAGAACCAGCGGCTCGACAAACGCATCGCGCGCCCCAACGGCAAACGCGGTGCCCGGCGCAGCGCCAAAGTCAAAAAAGTCTGGGCCGGTCCAAATCGTGTTGGCTTCGACGGCGGCATCACAGTACTGAATAGCCAGCTGCGCAATGGCAACCTGGTGTGACGACAGGAAGGCTTCGATGTCTTCAACGGCCGGAAGCGATTGCCTGAGTTCCTGGTACGTTTCATCGACGACAAAGTTGCCGTTGTCATCCTGATAGTTGACTCGGTCGACTCCCAGGATTGCTGCATACGAAGCATCGATTTCATCGAAGGTTTTGACGCCAATGTCAGGCGAGGCGGCGGACGCCGTGGCGATGTAGTTCGTCACAACCAGCGCCGGGTCCTGCTCGCGATCGAAAGTCACGCCGTTCAGGTCATCAAACGTCAGGAAGAAAAGGTCGAATTCCGGGCCTTGTTCGAGCGGGAGTACTGCGCCGAGCAACGACAGTGGCTGGCCTAGCTCGCCCAGAACGCCGGCGTCGGAAAGGTCGAGAGACTGAATGATGTTCGCGTAGCTCTGGCCAACCGGAGCTTCGTGGCCGTTCATCGCGATACGCATACCTTTCATAAACACCGGAGGAGGCGTCGAGCCATCGAGCGTCAGGAAGTGGGGTTTGTCGAAAAGGTAGGAGTACGTATCAAATTGCTGCGCTTCAAAAAGAATGTATGCGGTCTGCAATGGCGCACCAATGTGTTCGGAGATGTCGAACAGCAGGTAGAAGCGTTCGCCGACACCCGCATCGAAGTTCTGGTTGATCTGTTCTTCAGTAAGCGCGCGGCGGTGAACTGCGGCGAGGCGGAACGTGCCTTCGAAGAGACCGTCGCTCGACGCCTCATTGCCAAGAACAAACGCCATGTTGGCTTGCCAGGGGCCGAGGGTACCGCCCGGCACCGGGTCGGCCTGCGTAACAAGAACGCCGTTGACATAGATGCGACGACCGTCAATCGGGTCATACGTTGCGACGACGTGTTGCAGAGTTGCCTGCAGGACCTCGGCCTCGTTCGGCGTGGACAGTTGCGGGTCGCCGTTGAGTGTGGTCAGCGGACTACCGTTGGCGTCTTCCGCGTTGGTACGCAGAAGGAAGTCATAGTTGTAAAGGGTTTGCTGCAACGTGAAGTTGCGAGAGTTCTGGCCCGCAGAATAGCTCACGATACGCGCCATTTCCTGCGTCACGTTGTTCGGTACAACCCAGGCCTCGACCGAGAATTCCCCCGACTCGACCAGGATGTCGTGCAACTTCTTGCTCGCAACCGTCGATCCCTGGGCTTTGCCCGGACCCATCAGTGCATTGTAACCCACCGTGATTCCCCAGCCTCCGTACCAGGCGACGTCACCCGAGAAGTTCAGGTCAATCGCAGGATCGACACCGCTCGTGTCGTAGGCGATGTTGCCGTCTCCGGTCTTGAACTCCCACAGAGCGATCTGGTCGTTCTCGTAGCGATTGCCGCCAGAGGCGATCGTGCCATCGACCAACCTCACTGCCCGGCTGTTAATCAGGGCCTCATCAACAACCTCGTCTTGAATGAGATTGGCATACTCGCGTATCGCGTCTTCCATTTCCTGCGCATCACTCTCGCAGTCGTTAGTCCAGCAGTTGTGATTAGCGCGCAGGCGAGTGACCAGCTGCGAATTTTCCGGCGCGGCAAGGTTGATCTTCGGCTTCGCTGCGTCGTAGGCGACCTCGACGTTAACATCCGAGTGGAACGGCGTTTGCATCTGTGACGGAGACGCGTCGGTCGCGTGACAATCCGAGCAGTGCTGGCGAAGATAAGGCTGCCAGACAATGGTCTCGAACGACGGCGGTCCGTCGGCCGCATCCGGGAAGTTCTTGATGGTGGTGGCACGTGGATCCGTGTCGTCCGGCGCCTTGAGGACGACCTCGCGACCGCCCGAGACCTCACCGCCGACCCAGTTCTCGATCCACGTTGTCAGGATCGCACCGCAGGTACCGGGATCGTCGACCCAGCAGTTGTGGCCGCTTCCCACTTTGGTGACGAATTCTGACTGTGCCGGCTGGCTACGATCGATCTTTAATACTGCATCGTCATACGCCATGTTGATGTCGTCCGAGCGCACGAAATACGGTGTCTGGCCGCCGTCTGGTGTATGGCATGAACCGCAACGATTGGACGTGCGCGCATTGGACCAGAAGGTCTGCTGAAACTTGAGTACGTCGGCGTCGCGGGCGACCGGGCCTGTGTAGGGCGCATCGTTGCTGCCACCGCTGACCGGGGCCTGCGGGTTAGTCGTTGTCTCTGCACCACCGCCACAAGCCGCGAGCACAACACTGGCCAGTACGGCAATTCCTATTGCTCTGATCATTGTCATGTCTCCCTACTGGCCCATGCAGTATTCGGCGGTCTCGGCGAATACCTGTTTCATGATGATAGGACCCTGGCCAAACGATTCGACGATGGCATCTACCTTCGAGTGGTCGTTGGCGGACTCCGGCTCGCGCAGGCAAACTGACTGGAACACTTTCTTAACCTGGCATGAGGCGAAGGCGGTGCTGTTCGAGAGCTCGACGCCGAGCGACTTGGCGCCATAACCATCGGCATACTCGTCGCCATTAGTATCGGTGGGGTCCGGTGGACCGTAGAAATCCAGGTAGCGGTTCTGTCCAGTGCGCCAGTAGTTTGTCCAGTGGTCATCCGGCGTCCGAAATCCCTGCGGGAAGTTGAGGTCGTTGTTGTAGTACTTGTCTTGCACAATGCCGTTGGTGAATTCGATTGCGCCGTCTGTTTCGTTGTAATCGTAGTAAGCAAAGGCCTGCGCCATCGGGTCCATGCCCGTATGGCAGCCTACGCAGTTGTTAAGGAACAGGCGGCTGTCACCACCCGGGCTGCGGCTGACGTCCTGACGGATGCGATCAGGCGACAAGCGCGGGTCGTGCAGTTGCTCCATGTCCTTGCAGAAGTGATTGACCATCGTGAAACGAAACATCGCCCGGTTGGTGCCGGCGATGAAGAACGCCTCAGCTGCTGCGCGCGATGTGATGACGCCCGCTGTTGCGTCGGGCGGCAAGCGATTGATATTGGACTGCAATGCCGGCTGCAGCACGGTTTTCAGGTTGTAATCACCTGCTTCAAGCGCCTCGTAGTGACTGTTGTTGTTGGCTGCAGGAGCCGGACTTACGCCGCTGCCGACGTACTGCATGTCGGCGGACAACACGGTACGGAAGTCCACGTCATCGCGAATCATGCCGATCACAGTCGCGATGTAATCATTAAGAGGAACGAAGACCGAGCGGTCGCGGTTGGTCCACGGTGCTGCAAAGTTCTTTAGCGTGACGTTGTAGAAGCTCGCGTTTTCCATAGCCATGTAGGCTGCACACTTTGGGCCGCTTACATTGTTCTGCTGGCAGACCGGATCTGTCCCCGGATTGTTTTCCATCGCTGTCAAAACCGCTTCGGTTGGCGGCACACCGGCCAGGCGGTCATAGATGCGCTTGGCCTGTTCCCTGGTCTGAGCACTCGCCGGTGCAACCAGAATTACTGCAAGCAATGCAGCGAGCATCACGCGCGAGACTTCTTTCCACATCCTGTTCTCCATAACGTTTTGCTCGTCATTCGTTAGTAACGCATAGCGTGGCTGTGAAATGTTGCCAAAGCCTGCCGCACAATGCCGTGAAGGCATTCACAGTACTCAGACTCCCGAAGGTACCCAGCCGCAACTTCCACTCGATCTGCAATCATCAGAGCAATTGCTGTGCCAGTCCCGGGCATGCGCCTGGAGTTCTTGAGAAACTTGTTAAGAAAGAAAGTGTTATCTATTGCGGACAGATGCTTGTCGACTTGACGATATGTCAATCAATTGTCGGTACTTTGGCACAAGCTTATTCGCCGATCGGCATAAGCTACTGATTGTGAAGGGTGGTGCAACTGTCGTGGAAGAGAGACAGTGCGACAGTGTTTTGTCATCGTGACGTCGATGGGATCAGGACAAAGGCAACGCCAATTATCTCGAGAGAGGTTCCGGATCGCTGTCGTGCATTTGAGACATTACATTGGTGCACACGGCTCTCCTATAATTCGTCACCTGTGCGAACGGTACGCGACTGCTAACCGTCGTCTCCGGCAAAGTTATTGTGGATTGTGACTGCGTTAACGGTACAT
>CALDZH010000098.1 GCA_937944275.1 uncultured Woeseiaceae bacterium | reverse complement strand
TCCGCGGTCTGCGGCATCATTTCTGTGCCGTACTGCGCATCGAGTTTCTTGTTCACGAAGCGCCAGCCCATGGTGGTGTCGTACATTTTCGGAGTTCGGCCGAACGCACTTTCGGCCTTGCCGATCACGAATGGTGAACGTGACATGCTCTCCACGCCACCGGCGATCATCAGGTCGCCTTCTCCTGACCTGATCGCGTTCGCGCAACTGCCAACGGCGTTCAGGCCGGAACCACACAAGCGGTTAATGGTGCTGGCAGGTATTTCCTGTGGCAGCCCGGCCAACAGGCTGCTCATGCGAGCCACGTTACGGTTGTCTTCGCCGGCCTGGTTCGCACAGCCGAGCATCACGTCATCGACGGCTGCCCAGTCGACGCCAGCATTGCGCTCCATCAGGGCCGCAATGGGGATTGCCGCCAGGTCGTCAGTGCGAACAGGGGCGAGGCCACCGCCATAGCGCCCGACGGGGGTGCGGATACCGTCACAAAGGAATACGTCAGTCATTTTTTTATCCTGTGGTGCTCGTTGTTATTTCGGTGGCAGAATCGGCGCGCCGGTTTTCTCGCGAACCTCTTCAAAATTGATGCCGGGTGCCAGTTCCGCAACGCGGAAGCCATCCTCCGTGACGTCAACGACGGCAAGGTCGGTGAAGATGCGTGACACGACGCCCGGCCCGGTCAATGGGTAGCTGCATTTTTCGACAAGCTTGGGATCGCCGGTCTTGGTGGTGTGCTGAGTAATCACGAAGATCCGTTTCACGCCCTGCACCAGATCCATGGCACCACCCACCGCGGGGATCGCATCGGGTGCACCTGTCGACCAGTTGGCGATATCTCCGTTTGCCGCAACCTGCATGGTGCCTAGCACGCAAACGTCAATGTGGCCGCCACGAATCATGCTGAAGCTGTCGGCATGGTGAAAATAGGCGGCGCCCGGGATAATCGTGACGTGTTTCTTGCCGGCATTCATCAGGTCGAGGTCGCGCTCTTCTTCAGTCGGCTGTGGCCCCATGCCGAGCAGGCCATTCTCTGTGTGATAGATGAACTCCCGGCCTTCGGGCACGAACTGGGCAACCAGTTCCGGAATGCCAATGCCCAGATTGACGTAGGCACCATCGGGTATGTCCTGCGCCGCTCTCGCCGCCATTTGCTCTCTTGTCCAGCCAGCGCTCATGGGTAACTCCTTCCCTCAGCGATGAGGACGTCTTCATGGATCGGCTGTGTAACCTCGACGACGCGGTTCACGAAAATACCGGGTGTAACGACATGCTCCGGATCGATGCCGCCGCGATCAACCAGTGTCTTTGTTTGCACGACCGTCGTTGTTGCGGCCATGCACATCAGCGGACTGAAGTTGCGCGCGGTCTTGTTATACGTCAGGTTGCCGAGCGAATCGGCTACTTCGCACTTGATCAGCGCGAAGTCTGCCTTGAGCCACGACTCCATGACGTATGGTCGTCCATTGAATTCGCGAACCTCCTTTCCCTCTGCCAGCACGGTGCCAACCGTCGTTGGCGTATAGAAGGCGGGGACGCCAGCGCCGGCCGCACGAATGCGTTCGGCGAGCGTGCCCTGGGGGACGATCTCAAGTGCGACCTTGCCTGCTCTGTACAGCTCGGGGAAAACTTTCGACTGGCTGGACCTGGGAAAGGAGCAGATCATCTTGCTTACTTGCCCGTTGCCAATTAGTGCGGCCAGGCCGACCTCGCCGTTACCCGTATTGTTATTAATAACTGTGAGGTCGGTTGCGCCGTGGTCGATCAGTGCGTGGAGCAACTCGATCGGGCTGCCTGACGCACCAAATCCACCCACCATTACGGTCGCGCCGTCCGGAATATCCGCGACCGCTTCCGCGACCGACGCGTATTGCTTGTTAATCACCAGCTACTCCTCCTGAGCAACGAACAACTACACAAATACTTCTGTTTCTTCCCAAAGTTCCTCGATCCGGTCGATACGATTCGTCGCATCTTCCTTTAGATCTTCCGCAACGCGAGCCACGAGTAGCTCGCAGGCCATGACGATCGGGACGGAACTGTCAAACGGACCGATTGCGGGTACCTTGATCTGGCACCAGTTAGCAGCCAGTTCGACCAGCGGTGACAGCGGACTGTCAGTAATCGCTACGATCGTAACGCCTGCCTCCGCAAGAATGCGCGCAGCCCGCGTTACCTGGGTCCGATAGCGAAAAAAGTCGAATACTACGGCGGTATCTCCCGGTGCCGCGTCGCCGAGGTCAATACCGAAAGAGTGTTCCTCCAGCGTGAACACATCCGGCCGTACGATAGACAGCTTGTTATGCAGTGCGTTAGCGCCTGCCTGGGAAGTCTCGCCCGAGAGAATCCAGACCTTGTTGGCTCGAACAATCGGTTTCGCCATTTCCGCAATACGATCGCCGTCCAGTGCCTCGAACACAGATGTGATTGCGTCACCAATAGCAGTTCTTGCCGACGCGGCTCGCTTGTCGTCGCTCCTGATGCGCTCACTCGGCCGCGAGAGACGGCGGGACAGGTCGCTCCGGACATGTTGCTGCAGCTCTGTGTAGCCCTCGAATCCAAGCTTGGTGGCGAAGCGCACGATGGAGGGCCGGCTGGTAGCGACGCGGTCAGCCAGATCAGAGACGGTGCCAAAGGCCAGGAGCGTTGGCTCGGCCAGAGCGGCCTCCGCAATGCGCCGCTGGGTTGGCGTGAGTTCGCTACTAACTGCGGCGATCAGATCGAGGGTAGACATGGCTGGCTCTTGCCTGTTCACATTGTTACATTATCACAAATAAATCGTTCAATGTGTTACATTAATACGTATTGGCAAAGCGGAAACAGAGGTGTCACGTGTCAGCAACAAGCAAGTACGTCCCGACAGAAAGAGAACAGGCTTTCCGGGATACGATCGAGAATCCGAAATACGATCGCGAGATCATCAATGGTCTAAAACCCTTTTTCGAGGACAAGGCGCCGCAGGCGATCAAGGGCTTTTACTCCAAAGACGAACTCGCGGCGCTGCTCTCTCTTAAGGGAACCGAGCGCGATGTAGAAGATCGCATGCCGGTGAAGATGACGCGCCATTTCTACGAAATGGCCCAGAACAGCGTACCTTTGCAGCGTCTCGTGAAAGCCGATCCGGACGAGACATTGAACCTTGCTGGCTCCGAGGATCCGGGTCACCAGATGGATTTCGCGCCGGTTGAAGGATTGTTGCACAAGTACGAAATGGGACTGCTGTATGCGGTATCCACTTGCTCTGCGCATTGCCGTTTTTGCTACCGCGAAGAGCTAATAAGCCAGAAAGAAGTCGAGCGCCAGGACGGCACAGTCGCAAAGAAGGGCCTGGCCAAGATTCCGGAAGTGACCAATTACATCAAAGCGCACAACAGGATAGTCGAGGCGAACGGCGGGCGTCATCCCGAAACCGGTCGCGAGAAGCTGCGAGAAATCCTGTTATCGGGCGGTGACCCGCTGGCGCTGCCGAACCGCAAGGTCGGGCAGTGGATGGCAGCGCTTGCCGAAGCGGGCGTGGAGTCCATTCGTCTTGGCACCAAGGAAATGGCGTTTCACCCCAAACGCTTTGACGAAGCTTTCCTGTCGATGATGGATAACTTTCACGAGACATACCCGGATGTCGGCTTCCGTCTCATGATTCACTTCAACCATCCCGACGAATTCCTGCTCAAGGGTGATGACGGCGAGTACCTGCAAAACCCAAACGGTTCACTCACGTGGCATCCCGATACAAAGAAAGCCATTGAAGGTGTTACGGCCCGAGGTTGGATAGTTGTGGAGAACCAGGCCCCGGTTATCAAGGGAATAAATGATGACGCCGAGGCGCTGCGCGTGATGCAACGCGCACTATACCGGGCCGGGGTCAACAACCATTATTTCTTCTGCGGCCGTGATATTGTCGCTTACCGTCACTTCAATGTGCCGATCGAAAAAGTCTGGAACCTGCTCAACGAATCCCAAAAGGGCCTGTCCGGTGTTGAAGCTCATGCGCGGCTTTCGATTACCCACTACAAGGGCAAGACCGAGGTGGCTGCCGTTACCAATGAGCCGATTCCAGGTGTACCGGGTACGGAGAACGGCGTCGTGATTTTCAAGATCCTGCGCAACGCACTGGACGCTCCGGACCGCGGTAAAGTCTGTATTGTCGGGCGAAACCCGGATGCTATCTGGTTCGATGATTACGAAGATCGCGTCATATTCGATGAGGCCGGTCTCTTCGATTATGCGCGCGTTGATAAGAAAACAGTCGAGATCAAGGAAGCCGTGGACATGGCGGTCGGGTCCTGAAGGTCGACACGTTCGTCGGCATTATACGGTCAAGATATTGAGCGCCGAGCAGAAACCATCTCTGGGCAATTGAGAGATGGCCGGCATCATTTTGATGCTCGGAATCCCTGTGCCCGGCATTTCGATATAATGTCCGTCTTACGATCCTCAATTAGCAGACATTAAAGGATGTTTCTTGTGAACCAGACAGGCACGCACAGGCTCATATCGATCACGACCTTGATTCTCGGGTTTCTGGGATTTGTTACTACTGCTTCGGCCCAGCAGAATAGCGGACCAACATGGTCAGTCACACCCTATTTGTGGGGGTCGCAGACCAAGGTCGACCTGACATTTCGGGACTCGAATATTGCCGATGGCGAAATTAGCTTCAGTGACTTGCTCGATGTCCTGGACGCTGCCTTCATGGTGCAGATCGAAGGCGGTAAAGGAAATTGGAGCGCATTCGGTGATCTGACCTACCTGAAGACATCGGATACAAATGAAAGGTACGTTTTCACAATTGATTCAAAGAGCGAACAAACTTTCCTGGATGCGGCAATAGCTTACTGGCCGGCCGGGTTTGGATCGCAGTTGAGCATCTTCGGTGGCGTTCGCTACACGAAACTTGACGATCGCTTTGCATACACAGGAAATATCGGCGGCCTGGTAGAAGGTCAGCTAAAAAGCGCCGATGACTACTACGATGCGTTAGTTGGTCTGCGCTACCGCTTTGACTTTAGTAATCGCTGGCAATTGCTGACACACGGTGACTATGGCTTCGGCGATTCCGAAGGGGTGTTTTTATTACGCGCCAACTTTGCGTACACGGTGGGCAAGAGACAACAGAACCGAGTCCTGTTTGGCTATCAGTACAAAGACGCGGAGTACAAGGATGGCGACCTGACAACGGCATTCATCAACCACGGGCCGATGGTCGGATTCGACTTCCGCTTTTAGTTATTAACGGTGCAAATCCGTCTGAATTTCTTTGCTGCCTGATACGTAGTTTCAGCCCATCTTTTCGAAAGAGAAGTGCCATGTCCCACACCCATAATCTTCTGCGTGCCGGACTCGTCCTGCTCGCTGTGTTTTATTCATTTCCTGGCCATGCGGCCAAGACTGATGTCGTTACACTTATAAATGGCAACGCCATCACCGGTGAAATCAAGGTGCTCGATTTCGGCGCGCTTCGATACAGCACTGACTCGATGGGAACGGTCAGTATCGACTGGGAAGACATTGTAGGTATCACCAGTGATCAGAATCTGCAGATTGAGTTAACGAATGGCACCAAATATTTCGGAAAATTGCGGACGTCCGATGACGAATTCAGTATTCGCGTTCGAACCGCGAGCGCCGAGGTCGATTTACGCACCCAGCAGGTTGTTCGGATTACGCCGATTGATGAACAGGAAAAGTTTTGGCAAAACCTCGATGGTTCGTTCAGTCTCGGACTCCAGACACAAAAGTCGAGTGAAGTCACGACATCGAACTTCAATCTCGATGTCTATCGACGGGCGCGTACATACCTGGTCGGGTTGAAGATGAACTCCGCGATTACTGATCAACCGAGCGAAGAGACAAAGGCACAACAGAGTGTCGAGGTTAACTATCAGCGGTTTCGCGGTAATCGATGGTTCACTGACTGGTTTACGCGCTGGGAGAAAAACGACGAACAAGGTATCTCTGGAAGAAACTCCGCCGGTGGTGCTTTCGGTCGATATGTTCTGCAAACCAACCGGAATCTTCTCTCGATCTCGATGGGCGTGCAGGCAGCGCGAACTTCTTTTCGCGGTGAAGAAGAGAGCGGGACAGAGGCGGAGGGTCGATTTGAAGTTCGCTATCTACGTCGAAGACTGGTTCCGGAGGTCTCTATGACGTTTACGACGAAGATCTATCCATTGCTCAATGATTTTAGTCAATACCGTGCAGAAACAGATTTGAGCTTCAAACGAGAGTTTTTCGACGACCTCTTTCTGGACCTGACAATCGGTCATTCGTACCTGAGCAATCCGCCGGAAGATATCGGCGCTTCGAAAGTCGATTACAATATTACTACTTCACTTGGTTATAGTTTTTAGAGACACGCGGGACTCAGGTGCGTCGAGACGAGGATGGGTCTGAGAGACTTACGGCGAAAACCGGCCGGTCTGATCGTCCCGTTTGGCAATTGTCACACGGGCGGTTCCGCCGATAAGTGCGGTTGTAAAATACAGGGTTTCACCATCGGGATGCATGCGCGGCATCAGATCGCTGCCGGATGTGTTCAGGCGGTCGAGCGGTGCTGCGGGTTCTCATCCGCGGAAACCCACAAGTTCCATTCCCCGGTTGCTGAATTGATAGTGGGCCCCAGTGCGGAAGGCGTATTGAAACGGCTTCCATTCGCGGTGGTCATGTACAGGTCGCCCTGTCCGTATCCGCCTTCCCGGCTCGATGCGAAATAGAGTGTTCCGGAAGCGGCGACTACAGGTGAATATTCCGCCGAACTCGAGTTGACCGAAAGTCGCTCGAGCTCATGGCCATCGCGAATGCGATAGCGCCAGATATCCCCATCGACCATTCCACGCAGTCCAGAAAGCGGTGTTTCCATCCGGAGAGAACACCAGCCCCATTTGATTGTCGAGACCTGCGTCGAAAACCGAAGGATCCTGGGCAAAGGAGGCTTGCGAGATAGCAAGCAGGAACGCAAGTGCTGATGTACGTGAGCGCATGAATTCTATTGTAACGAGATTGATCGGTCATGAAATGGTCTGCACTCGGACAGGAATGTTTCGGCTGTTCCTTCTAGACTGCAAGTCAGGAGGAATGAATCATGAGTTACATAGAAACCATCTCGGCTGATGAGGCTGAAGGCGCCGTACTCGAAATGTACGAGCACCAACAGAAGCACTGGGGCTACGTCCCAAACTACGTCAAATCATTCTCGCATCGCCCTGAAGTCATGGCGCGCTGGGGGCGGCTGCTGGCCGAAATTCGCAGACCACTCGACCCGAGGACATTCGAGCTCGTGACGTTTGCCGCGGCGCATGAACTGCGTCATACGCCCTGTTCGCTGGCGCATGGCAATGCCCTGACTCCGTTCTTCACCAACGAGCAAATTCTTGCGATTGCCAGGCAGGAGGACCTTGATTTCCTGACAGAGGCAGAGCGCGAGATGGTCAGTTTTTCGCGCAAGGTCGCACGGGACGCCGCGGCAATCGATGCAGTAGATGTCCAGCGGCTGAAAGACTGCGGTCTTGATGACGGGACCATTTTCGATATCGCGGCGACGGCCGCCGGAAGAGCATTTTTCACCAAGGTCCTGGATGCTATCGGCTCTCTTCCGGACGCTGCTTTTCGCTCGATTGACGAGGATCTGCGCGTGCCGCTAACCGTTGGGCGACCCATATCAACGCTTGATGATGAGGTCATGAAGGGTATAAGTGACTGATTATAAAGATTAATAAATAGGTCACAAAAGGGTCAGTCAGCGGTCAAGTCAGTCACCAGGAAAATCTGCACTATGCGCTCCACACGGTAGCAATCCCGCTGCCAAATGATTGGAGAGAACAGATGACTGATGTAACAGCGATAGTTGATAACGGTGTAAATGTAGAAGCACTTCTGGGGGCGCGCGAAGCGCTGACGGAAGCGCCGGAAGCCGCCAAATTTGTATGGCGCGCATCCAGCGAGTGGAAGGGTGGTACGCACACGCAATCCAGCGTCGAGGGCTTTTTCGGGCTTGGTGAAGAACAGAAGCATGTAAAGCAGTTCAACTACGACTCGGATCATCCCGAGATTTTCGCGTCTGAAGACAAGGGCTCCACGCCGGTGGAATTCATCCTGGTTGGCCTCGCGGGTTGCCTGACGGCAGGTATCGCCTCGGTCGCTCAGAATCGTGGCATTCAGCTGCACTCGGTCAAAGCAACCCTCGACGCACCGATGGATATTCAGGGCATCCTCGGTATCGACGGCGACGTTCGTAATGGCTTCGACGCAATTACCGTCAACTACGAGATCGATGCCGATGCTTCGGAAGAGGACATAGCGGCACTGGTTGCGCAGTCGCAAAAGCGTTCTGCTGTATTCGACATCATCACGAACCCAACCAATGTGAACGTCGAGGTTAACAAGTGATCAATGTCATACGACAGCTGATTCGGCCGGTCGGTACCACTGACGTTGTCGTCATTGGTGCTGGCCACGCCGGCCTCGCAGCCAGTTACTTCCTCAGCAAGCACGCAATCGAACATGTTGTGCTTGAAAGAGGTGAGGTCGCGAATTCGTGGCGCAACGAGCGCTGGGACTCGTTGAAGCTCCTGACGCCAAACTGGCAGAGTCGTTTGCCGGGTTTCGAGTACGCGGGCGAAGACCCTGACGGCTTCATGAGCATGCCCGAGGTTGTTGAATTCATCGAGGAATACGCGAAGTTTTCAGCCTCACCGGTACAGACCGACACGACGGTTCAGTCCGTGCAGCGGCATCTGGGCGCCTATCGTGTTGTCACGAACAGAGGTGTCTGGCATGCGAAAGCAGTTGTAATCGCGAGTGGCGCATGCAACATCGCTAACAAGCCCCGAGCGTCGCAAGACGTACCAGAGGGAATCGCCTCACTGACCGCTCACGATTTTCGAAATGCGGATCAGTTAGAGCCTGGAGGGGT
>CALDZH010000097.1 GCA_937944275.1 uncultured Woeseiaceae bacterium | reverse complement strand
GCGATAGTCATGTGTCGCGACAATAATTTGCCGTTGCGAGTATTTAACCTGACGCGAGCGAACGCGTTGGTACAGGCAATGTCGGGTGACGAAATAGGAACACTGGTATCTGCCTGAGCCGATGCTCGGGTATTTAAAACTGGAGAGGGCTATTAGTCGTGTTGGATGAACTCATGAAAGACGCCGGCGTGCGCATGTCCAAGAGTGTGGCGTCACTGCAGACTGAGTTGACCAAGATTCGTACGGGTCGCGCACATACCAGCCTGCTCGATCACATCACGGTCGAGTATTACGGCAGTCAGGTTCCGCTCAACCAGGCAGCAAATATCGGCGTGGAGGATTCTCGTACGCTTACCGTGACGCCGTGGGAAAAAGACATGGTCCAGGCCATCGAGAAAGCCATTATGGGCTCCGATCTGGGGCTTAATCCCGCGTCGGCCGGCACCGTCATACGCGTGCCGTTGCCCGCCCTGACTGAAGAACGCCGCAAGGACATGATCCGTGTCGTGCGGCATGAAGCGGAAAATGGGCGCATTGCCGTGCGCAACATTCGCCGCGATGCCATGCACGACGTGAAAGAACTCCTTAAGGAGAAGATGATCGGCAAGGACGAAGAGCATCGCGCGGAAGGAGACATTCAGACGATTACCGACAAGTACATTTCCGAAATCGATGAAGTCCTCGCCGTCAAAGAAGCGGAGCTCATGGAGATCTGACGGGCTTGCCTGTTGACTTTTCCCGTGTCTGATATCGCCGCCAACAACGCATCTGCCCCAAAACACGTTGCCGTCATCATGGATGGCAACGGCCGCTGGGCGCGTGCGCGTGGAAAAAAGCGGCACGCCGGACATCGCGCGGGTGTTAATTCTGTACGTGCGACTGTCGAATTGGCCGCGGAGCGTGGTGTCAGCTATCTGACCCTGTTTGCGTTCAGCAGCGAGAATTGGCAACGCCCGAAAGAGGAGGTTAGCAGTCTCATGAGCCTTTTTATCGAGGCGTTGCGACGTGAGGTCGGTGAGCTGCATCGTAATAACGTAAGGCTGCGGTTTATTGGTGCGCGGGAGCAGCTGAGCGAACGCTTGATGAGGCGTATCGCCGAAGCTGAGCAGACAACGGCAAAGAACACGGGGCTTATGCTTAATGTGGCCGTAGCTTATGGCGGACGTTGGGATATTGCCAATGCGGCACAGGTACTGGCGACCCGGGTTGTGTCGGGTGAGATTGACGCGGCAGATATCAACGAAGAGGCGCTCGCCGCGGAAATGCAGCTTGGCGGGACCCCGGATCCGGATCTCCTGATTCGCACTGGAGGTGAGCAACGCATCAGTAATTTTCTGCTCTGGAATCTGGCGTATGCGGAGCTTTGGTTTACCGACGTTTTGTGGCCGGAGTTCGACAAGGCCGAGTTTGACAAGGCGCTCGCATATTACGCGGAAAAACAGCGTCGCTTTGGACACACGGGCGAGCAGGTAGAGGAAGCGAAATGCTGAAGACAAGAATAATTACAGCCGTGGCCTCGCTGGTCCTGATAGGCATAGTTCTGTTCGTACTGCCGCCGCTATATGCGGAATGGATTATCGGCGCCCTGCTAATCGCGGGCGCCTGGGAATGGTCTGGTTTTCTCGATTCGTCGGAATCCGGGATACGTCTTATTTACACAGCTGTAGTGGCCGCGGCGCTGGGGCTCATCTATTTCGTCTTTCCCGAAAAAACTTCACTGGTGTTGCAGGTAGCCTGTGTCTGGTGGTTTATCGCCTTCCTCTGGAACCTCAGATTTCCGACGCCGATTCCGGCGGCGTTGCGCTGGATCTGTGGATTTCTGGTCATCGTTCCGCTGTATGCCGCGTTGGTATTACTGCTGCGTCTGGGTGTCGAGTACCTGATATTCACGCTGTTAATCGTCTGGGCTGCCGATGCCGGAGCCTACTTTGCTGGTAAGAAATTCGGGCGCGTCAAACTCGCACCTGCCATCAGCCCGGGCAAAACCTGGGAAGGCGTTGTTGGCGGTTTGCTTCTGGTTGCTGTCCTTGCCGCGGCGACCGCAGTCTGGCAAGACCTGAGTATTGGCGTGTTGCTGCCGTTTTGCCTCGCAGTTGCTGCAATTTCCATTGTTGGCGATCTTACCGTCAGCATGTTCAAGCGGACAGTTGGCGTGAAGGACAGCGGTTCCCTGTTTCCCGGGCACGGAGGCGTCCTGGACCGGGTTGATTCTGTCGCCGCCGCAGCGCCGCTGTTTGCGTTGGGTGTTGGCTGGCTGGGGTTGGCTCAATGAGCCGTTCAGGGGACATTCACCATGCGCCAACTAGTCTGGCGGACAATGCTGCGGGAACTGTGCCTATTGGCACGAGTCCACTAGGGAACTGTGCTTATTATGGGTAGTGCCTTGACCGATCTGTTGTCCTTTATTGTTGCGATCAGTTTGCTGGTCGCGATTCATGAGTACGGGCACTACATTGTTGGTCGCTGGGCTGGCATGAAGATACTGAGGTTTTCGATCGGATTCGGTAAACCGATCTGGTCGAGGCGCTCCGGCAAGGACAATACCGAGTATTGCATCGCCTCCATTCCGCTGGGCGGCTATGTGCGGTTTCTTGACAGTCGTGAAGGACCTGTCAGGCCCGAAGATGAGGGGCGGGCATTCGACCAGCGCCCGATTCCGGCACGCATAGCGGTTCTGGCTGCAGGCCCCCTGTTCAATTTCCTGTTCGCGATCGTCGCCTACTGGGCCCTGTTCGCACCCGGTGTCATGGTTCAGACACCGGCAATCGGTGATGTGATCCCGGATTCGTATGCCGACCGTGCAGGGCTGCAGTTTGGAGACAAGATCGTCGCCGTTGGTGATGTCGAGCCTCTGGATTGGGAATCTGCGCTCGTTGCGATCCTCGACAACATGGTTGCAACCGGCAAGGTGCCACTGACGCTCGAAAATGAGCAGGGTGGCCACCGCCGAGCCACCATTGATGTTGGTAGTGATTCAACGCGACTGACGGAGCCCGGAGCCTTGTTCGATGGTCTCGGTTTCAGTATCTGGCAACCACCGGCTGGGGTTGGTTCCCTGGCCCCTGGTGGCGCTGCCGAACGTGCAGGTATTCGGGTCGGCGACCGTATTACTGCGGTCGACGGTGAAAGCATTCGGACCTGGGGCGATCTTCTCGGCGTGGTGCGCGAAAGACCTGGCAAGGCGGTCGAGGTTGAGTACCTCCGTAACGGCTACGCGGCTACTGTCAACCTGACGCTCGGAGACGAGGGTTCCGGCGAGGAACGGCGCGGCTTGATCGGGATAGGGCTGTCCGAGACATCGGTCGACTATTATTCTCGGCGAACCTACACGCCCCTGGAGTCCTTGTCGGCAGCGGTAGACAAGACTTGGACCTCAACGCTGTTTACAATGCGCATGCTCGGCCACATGGTGACGGGGAATGTGTCATTCAAGAACATCAGCGGGCCGATAAACATTGCCCAGTTTGCCGGTGATTCGGCCGAGCGGGGCTTTAGCTACTTTCTTGGGTTCCTCGCGATAATCAGTATCAGTCTCGGGGTTCTCAACCTTTTGCCGATCCCCGTGCTTGATGGCGGGCAAATCGTGTACCAGGTTGTGGAGATGATCAAGGGCGGACCGCTGACTGAACGTGCGCAGATTCTCGGTCAACAAATTGGCGTACTCGCGTTGCTACTATTAATGAGCTTCGCGTTTTACAACGATATTGCGAGAATCCTGGGTTGACCGGGGAAACGGATACTTTGCAGATGAGACACACACTTTTCGCTTTGCTGGTCATGTTGCCACTCAGTTCGATGGCGGCAGGCGACTTCGTGGTCAAGGATATGCGTGTCGAAGGGCTGCAGCGCATTTCGGAAGGTACCGTATTCAACTATCTACCGATAAACATCGGCGACCGGGTCGACAATATTCGTATCGGTGAAGCCATACGAGCGCTTTACGGGCAGGATCTGTTTGCCGATATCGAAATGCGGCGTGATGGCGAAACGCTCGTGGTGGTCGTAAGGGAGCGGCCTTCAATAGAGAGTTTCGAAATCGAAGGCAACAAGGACATCAAGACCGAAGATTTGACGGAATCGCTGCGCGGCGTCGGTCTCGCCCGTGGCCGCACATTTGATCGCTCAGTACTCGACAATGTTGAGATGTTCCTGCGCGAGCAGTACTACGATCGCGGCAAATACGGTGTCGTCATCGAATCGGATATTCAGGATCGCCCGAACAATACGGTTCGAATCAAAGTCAACGTGAAAGAGGGCGACCGCGCCAAGATTCGGCAGGTCAACATCATCGGTAATGAGACATTCGACGACGAAGAGATTCGGTCGGACTTCACGCTTGACACGGCGAACTGGCTCTCCTGGATTCGACAGGATGATCGCTATGCAAAAGAGGCGCTTGAGGGTGACCTCGAGATACTGCGCTCTCACTACATGGATCGCGGATATGCTGATTTCAAGATCGAGTCGACGCAGGTTGCTATATCGCCGAACAAGAAAGATATATTTGTCACTATCAATATCGATGAAGGTGATCTCTACACGATTTCCGAAGTGAAGCTTGTCGGCGAGATGGTGGTGAACGAGGCCTACCTCAGACGCCTGATACTCGCGCAACCCGGATCCATCTTTAATCAAAATCTTCTTACGCAGACGTCCGATCTGATGGCGTTTCGCCTCGGGGAAGAGGGTTACGCCAACGCCGAGATCGAGCCGGTCCCGGAGCTGGACCGTGACAAGAAAGAAGTGGCCGTGACGTTTTATGTAAACCCGCAGAATCGTGTTTACGTGCGCAGGATCAATTTTGGCGGAGTCGACCAGGTCGACGACGAGGTGTTGCGCAGGGAAATGCGCCAGATGGAAGGCGCGTATCTGTCAAACTCGCTGGTCGATCGCTCGAAGATTCGTCTGCAACGCTTGCCTTATGTCGAAAGAGTCGAAGTCAACAATGCTCCGGTTGCCGGCAGCCCTGACCTGGTCGATGTCGACTTCGATATTGAATATCGCATGCCGGGACAGTTCTCCGGTGGTGTTGGGTATTCGGAATCGCAGAAGATCATGCTGAATGGCAGCATTGTGCACACGAACTTCCTTGGAACCGGCAATCGCGTCGCCCTGCAATTGAACTCTGGCCGTTTTCAAAAGCTGTACAGCCTTTCGCACTCTGACCCCTATCGAACGATGGATGGCGTGCGCCGTACCGTTAGCGTCAATTACCGCGACATCACGCAGTTCACGTCCGCTGCATCCGACTTTTCGACGACCAGCGCAGGAGGAACAGTCGACTATGGTTACCCGATTTCTGAATATCAGACGCTGTCGTTTGGTCTGACCTACCAGCATTCGGAACTACTGTCGTCGACGAACAGTACTCAACAGGCGCAGGATTGGGTTGCAAACAACGGTAATCCTTTTATTGAGAACATTGGCAACGGTGCCGTCTTTTTTGGCACGGAGTTTGATACGTTCGAGTTGATCGCAGGCTGGACCTATGACAGTCGCAACCGCGCGATTTTTGCCAATCGTGGTACGAGGCAGCAATTGTTCCTCTCGTATGCAATGCCCGGTAGCGACGTCGAGTTCTATCAGGCGCGCTACAGTTTTACGAAATACATTCCGTTGTGGAGCAACAAGTGGACGCTGCGGTTGAATTCGGAAATCGGTATTGGCGAGGCTCTGGGTGAGACCACGGCGTTGCCTCCGTACAAGCAGTTCTATGGTGGCGGACCCCAGTCGGTGCGTGGTTTCAAGGAATCCTACCTGGGTCCGCGAGACAGTTTTGGCAGGCCATACGGCGGCAACGTTTTGGTTGCGGGTCAGGCAGAGCTTATACTGCCGCTTCCGGAGAAGTGGTCGAGTCAGGCTCGAGCCAGCCTGTTTTATGATATCGGCAATGTATTCAACACGGGTGAAGTCCAGTTTACGGATAAGCTCGGTGCCCCGCTCGAATACAAGCCGGATCTGAAGGAGTTGCGTGCTTCAGTGGGAATCGGTGTGCAGTGGCTGGCGCCGCTGGGCCTTTTCCGGTTTAGTTATGCATATCCGCTGAATGCGTATGATGGTAACGACAGATACTACGGAGACGAACTGGAACGGTTCCAGTTCTCCATTGGACAAGCGTTTTAAAGGAATGGTTAGTTTATGAAGTTTGTAAAGCAACAAGTGGTTAAGACAGTCCTGGCAATCGGCCTGGTTTGTGCGTTTGCATTACCTGCGGCAGCACAGGAATTGAAGATCGGCGTGGTGAGCCTGCCTGCATTGATCGAAAGGGCACCGCAGACCAAATCTGCCATGGATGCTTTGCAGGAAGA
>CALDZH010000096.1 GCA_937944275.1 uncultured Woeseiaceae bacterium | reverse complement strand
CCTCGGCGAGGTCGTTATCCCGACCGCAGAAATTGCCGTTGGCGAGTGGAAGACCTACTCGATCAAGTTCGACGACCTGCTGGCCAATCCAGGCTTCGTGGATTGCTGCGGCGGGCAGGGCGTTGATCTCGAAAACGTCCTGAATCCATTCGTGTTCGAGGTCCAGAACGGGGCCGCGGACGTGTTGCTGGACAACATCCGCGTCACCAACGCGTGCTACGTCGTCGGGGCCTGTGGTGCCGGGCCGCGCACGAAAGGCATCCCGGATCTCCTCGTCTTCGATGACGCGGTCAACCTGCCCGTCTGGGATCGCGGCATCGTGGCCTCCGATTCCGGCACGGGCTTCTCCGATTACACGGATGGCACCAACCCGGCCAACAAGGTCAACTGGCAAGTCATCACTGATGTCGATGCCGAGCGTGGCGAGGTCGTCGACGTGACCTTTAACGACAGCAGCGCCTTCGGTGTCTGGTTCTTCGGCAGCAGAGGCGCGGTTGACACCAACGCCTACGCGGCCGGTGCCGTGCAGTTCGACCTGATCGTCGACGACTATGGCAACAGCGATGGCATGACGTTCAAGATCGACTGCTTCTTCCCGTGCACGAGCGGCGACAAGAATCTCGGCAAGGTCGCCGACGGTGTCTGGGAAACGATCACCTATCCGGTTGCTAGTCTGACCGCGACGGGACTTGATCTCGACAACGTCAATGTCGGTCTCGTGCTGTTCCCGACGACCCAGTCGGGCACGATCCGCTTCCGCGTCGATAACGTGCGCTGGGTGGCGGACAGTGATGCGATTCCGCTCGAGCAGATCGATCTGCCGGTCGATTTCGATAACCTGCTGGTTGATTACTCATTAATCGATTTCGAGGGTGCATCAACTAGCATCATCGAGGATCCGACGGACTCCACCAATAACGTGGCATCGACGGTCAAGGGTGAGGGTGCAGCGACGTTCGCCGGTACGGTGATCGGCACGGATGCAGGTTTCGCGAACCCGATTCCATTTGCGGCGGGCGCCACGACGATGTCCGTCCGGGTTAATTCGCCGGCTGCCGACGTATCGGTAATGATGAAGGTAGAGACGGCCGATGGCGCGGTATTTGCCGAGGTGATTGCCAATACGACCGTAGCGAACGAGTGGGAGACCATCGTGTTCGACTTCAGCCTGGTTGGCATCGATGTCGATCAGGTCTATACGAAGGCGATCATCTTCTTCGACTTCGGACAGACTGGCGTCGGCGATACCTACCTGTGGGATGACGTCGAGTTCGGCGAGGGCGCGACCCTGGCGCAGATCAATCTGCCGGTCACCTTCGAGGACCCGACGGTCGATTACAGCCTAAGCGACTTCGAGGGGGCCTCCACGGTCGTGGGAGCCGATCCGGCCAACCCGAATAACACGGTGGCGGCAACGACGAAGACCGCGGGTTCGCCGTTCTTCGCCGGCACTATCGTGGGCAAGGACTTCGGCGGCTTCGCCAGCCCGATCCCGTTCACGGCGACGGACACGACCATGACGGTCAAGGTCCTGTCGCCGGCCGCCGGAATCAACGTTCGAATGAAGGTCGAGAATGCGGCGGACGGCAACATCTTCGCGGAAGTGGACGCCGCGACGACCGTGGCCAACGAATGGGAGACGATGAGGTTCGACTTCTCGGCGGCCCCGGGCTTCGACCCGAATTTCGAGTACAGCAAGGTGGTGATCTTCTTCGACTTCGTTGTCGACAAGCCGGCTGATGGTTCGATCTACTACTGGGACGACATGGCCCTCGGCGACCTGATCCAGCCAATCGACCTGCCGATAACGTTCGACGATCCCTTCGTCGACTACACGGTGAGCGATTTCGAAGGCGCGGCAACGGTGCTCGAGGCAGATCCTACCGGCGCGGACAACACGGTCGCGGCGACGACCAAGACGGCGGGCTCGCCGTTCTTTGCCGGCACAGTGATCGGCCGGGACTTCGGCGGCTTCGCCAGCCCGATCCCGTTCACGGCCACCGAGACCGTGATGTCGGTGAGGGTGTATTCGCCGGCGGCAGGTATCCCGGTTCGCCTCAAAGTGGAGAACTCCGCTGACGGCGCGATCTTCGCGGAGATGGATGTTGTCACCACCACTGCCAATGCCTGGGAGCCGCTGAACTTCGACTTCTCGACGGTCGGCATCGACACGACGCAAGTGTTCGACAAGGCGGTGATCTTCTTCGACTTCGTCGTGGACAAACCGGCGGACGGTTCCAAGTATTACTGGGACGACCTGCAGTTCGGAGCGCGGCTCCGGCAGATCGATTTGCCAGTCACGTTCGAAGAACCTTTTGTCGACTATGGGCTGAGTGACTTCGAGGGTGCATCGACGGTACTCGCGGACGATCCAACTGCGGCTCCGAATACCGTCGCGGCGACGACGAAGACGGCGGGCTCGCCGTTCTTCGCCGGCACCGTGATCGGCCGGGACTTCGGCGGCTTCGCCAGCCCGATCCCGTTCACAGCCACGGAAACCACGGTGTCGGTGATGGTCTACTCACCCGCGGCCGGTATCCCGGTTCGGCTCAAGGTGGAGAATTCCGCTAACGGCAATATCTTCGCGGAGATGGATGCGGCCACCGGCGCAGCTAATACCTGGCAAGTACTGAACTTCGACTTCTCGACGGTCAACATCGACACGAGCCAGGTATTCGACAAGGCGGTGATCTTCTTCGACTTCGTCGTCGACAAGCCGGCCGACGGCTCCACCTACTACTGGGACGACCTCCAGTTCGGAGTTGACCCATGAGCGCGCCAACCCGTACTCACCGCACTGATAAGAAATCCGATCATGGGAGAGATCCGATCATGAAAGCACATGAACTCCTTTTGTCGTCAGGCGTAATGCTCGGGCTGCTGTTCGCTGCACCGATGGCAGTGGCGCAGGAAGATGGCGACGTCGTGCTCGAGGAAATCGTCGTTACCGCGACGCGTATCGAGACCGACCTGATGTCGACCTCGATTGCCGTGTCGGCCTTCACGCAGGAACAGCTGACGCGCGATGGTGTCAGGGACATTCGTGACGCCTCGGACCTGGTGCCGAACTTCGATGTGGCGTTCTCGCCCTCGGATAGCGGCGTGCAGATGACGATGCGCGGCATCAACAGCAACAACTTCACCGAGATCGGTGACCCCAGCGTGGCGTTCCATGTCGACGGCGTCTATTCGCCGCGGCCCCAGGGGGCCGTCGCGCTGATGTTCGACCTCGAACGTCTCGAGATCATGCGCGGACCGCAGGGAACCTTGTTCGGGCGTAACTCGGCTGCCGGCAGCGTCAACGTGATTACCGCAAAACCGACGACCGAAGGCGTCTACGCCACGATCGGTGCCGAGCTTGGCAACCGCAACCAGCGCAACCTGCTGGGTACGTTGAATATGCCGATTACCGACACGTTCGCTCTGCGCGGCAACTTCTTCATCGAGCAGCGAGACGGCTTTGCCGACCAGGACACCGGCAACAAGGACCTCGAAGGAATCGGCAACCAGGGCCCGGACGGTATCCCGGACATGGATCAGCGCCGCAATCGCGCGGTCAGCAAGAGCGACTACTACGGCAATTCGGACCGCTGGGCGGTACGTCTCGCCGGTATGTGGACACCGAGTGACCGCTTCGATTGGATGGTCTCCGTTGAAACGGCCCAGGACAACAGCGCCGGTTGGCCGATTGCTCCGAATTGCGAAGCCAACCCGGAGCTCTGCCAGTACAACGGCGGCGGCATCGACTATATCGATCCGAACATCCCGGGCTATCTCGACATGAAGATGGATGCGGTTCGTAGCCACGCCAACTACGCGCTGACGGACAACATCGACCTGGTCTACAACTTCGGCTGGGGTCGTCAGCAGCGATCCCAGGAGTGGGATGGCGACATGGGCTGGCGCCCGGTGCCCGGTCCGACGACGGGTTGGTTGAATCGCAACCAGCCGTGGGACAGCCTGTACCTGGCGACCGCCGAGTCGCATTACGAATCCTTCTCGCACGAGCTGCAACTGCAGGGTGTGACCGGACCGGTCAACTGGATCGCCGGCTTCTTCGACTTCCGTGAGGATAACGACATCATCTTTGACGTCGAGCAGCCGTTCTGTTGTTCGACCGGCGCCCTCGGCGGCATTTCGTTCGTCCAGCCGGAACGTATTCTCGAATCGCAGGCGATCTTCGGCCAGGCCACGTGGCACATCAGCGACCGCTGGCACCTGACACTCGGATACCGGTACACGGAAGACCTGCGCCAGGATATCGGCGGGCGCAACATCGGCTGCTTTGGCGGCACCAACTGCTCATTCAGCATGGGGTTGATTCCGTTCGACGGCCATCCGCAGACACCCGGCGAAACGGATGAATTACTGTTGCCGCAGTTCACCAGTGCGGACCTCATTGCGGGCATGGGTGCCCAGGACCGTCTCAACAACTACGAAGTCTTCGATGTCAACGACAATCGCGAGACCTTCGACAACGGCAACTGGCGCATTGGCCTCGACTATGATCTGAATACCGATACGTTCCTGTACTTCTATACGGCAACGGGATCGAAGGCCGGCTCGTTCGGTGACGGCGTCGACATCTGTCGCTGCGGCCGTATCGAAATCTTCAAGTTCGAACCGGAAGAGGTTCTCAACTATGAGCTCGGCTACAAGTCGACGTTGCTCAACGGTAAGCTGAACCTGACGGTTGCGGCGTTCTTCACCGAGTTCACGAACAAACAGGTATCGCAGTTCCGCACCGTGGGCTTCGTCGAGGATCCTCCCGGAACGATCTTGCAGCCGCCGCAGGAAATCGGCACGCTCGTGACATCAAATGCCGGCGAAGCCGAGATCAAGGGTCTCGAGGTCGAATGGGACTGGATTCCGTGGGACGACGGCCGTCTGACTGGTGGCATCGGCCTGCTCGACGCGAAGTTTCTGAGCTGGCCGGGTTATGCCGGCGAGGCCTACTTCTGTGATCAGCGCGCTGATGCGGGTCCGGAATTCGAGTGCGTGCCGCAGGACGATGGCTCCGGATCCGTCGATATCGAAGGGAATGAGCTGCCGTATTCGACCCCGGTTTCGTTCACGCTGGCCTACCAGCATGACTTCCATCTCGGCAATGGCGCACTGCTGCGGCCGTATGCGAAGTTCCACTGGGAAGACGACATGCACATGACCGAGGGGAATTTCGATGCGATTCCGAGCCTGTCGGACAAGCGTGAATCCTTTGGCATTCTCGACCTGACGCTGCGTTACGAGGCGCCGGAAAATCACTGGGCCGTTGAGGCATTCGTCTACAACGCGACGGACGAGCGTTTCCAGACGTACTGGGTCGACAGCAACCAGCCGGACGCACCGCTGTTCACGTGGAATGCACCGCGTACCTGGGGCGTTCGCGCGACCTACAACGTACGCCCGTAAGGAGAGCGGCGTGAGCGGTCGTTCCGGCCCGAAAATTGCGGCTTGTGCCCTGCTGGCATTGCTGGCGGGCGCAACAGCCGCGGCCGAGGACCTCGGCGTGTTCGCCGGTGGCACACCGGCCGAAGGCTACCTGCTGATGGTCGGGGACCCGAAGCGCTGGGACGTGCAGGTCGGCGCGGATGGCGCGACGACCTATGCCGGCTATCTCGGGGCGAGGCCAAGCGGCGATGGCGCCATCGAGGCGACCTGGAACGGCGAGGGCGACGCGCAGTTGTTCCTGGCCGGCATCGAGCCGCTGGATCTCGGGCCGATGGTGGCCGCTGATGGCGCGCTCGTCCTTCTGCTATCGGTTGCCGACGCGCCAGATGACGACGTTGAGCTGCGTATCGGTTGCGGCTACCCCTGCGGCGCCAGTGCGCAGGTCGAGAAACTGCTCGGGGCCCTTCCGACGGGCGAGTGGTTTCGCGTCTCCTTCGACCTCAGGTGTTTCGCCGACCAGGGCCTCGAGCCGGGCAAGGTAGATGCACCCTTCCTGCTGCTGACTGACTCCGCCATGAAACTGTCGATTGCCGACGTCGGCTTCGTCGAGGGTCTCGGGCCGAAAGCTACGGTACGCTGCCGCTAGCCTCGCCCGTTCGCGACGTCGTGCGGGTGCCCACAAGTTAACCGCCGCTAATCGATAATTCAGTGATGAACACCTTCAAGCGTCACCGATTTCCTCCCGACATTATCAGTTACGCGGTGTGGCTCTACCATCGGTTCAACCTGAGCAATCGTGATGTCGAAGACTTCCTTGCCGAACGGGGCCTTATTGTTAGCCACGAAACCATCAGACTCTGGTGTGTCAAGTTTGGCACTCGATACGCGCGCCGACTTAAACAGCGACACCGTGGCCACGGTGTGGCACATCGAGAACTGATGCCAAATGTAGTTCACAGTACAAAGCAATACGCGAATAATCGGGCAGAGCAGTCACATGAACTGACCAGAGTACGAGAACGCGGGATGCGAAGATTCAAGTCACCGAAGCAGGCACAGCAATTCCTGAACGCACATGCCGCCGTTTGCAATCTGTTCAATGTTGGCAGGCATCTCGTTAGGGTCAAACACTACATAAGTCTCAGGATCAGTGCGTTCAGGAAATGGAAAGTAGCAGTAGCCTGAACAAAGATTGCCAGGTTGCGTTCAACTGCCGTAGTTAATTTGTCATTCTTTCCTTCGGTTGCAAAATAAGTCCATCGGCGGGATAAAGAGATGGTTTCAAGCTCGTCGAGGAGACGATGATGTTGCGCAAGATACCCGTTCTACTGGCACCATTCGTGTTGCTGTGCCCGATGCTCAGTTACGGCGGTCAGTCCGATCCGTCAAATTTCGACGAATGCATCATCGACGCGATGCGAGGAGTGTCGAGCGATGTGGCGGCGCGCGCCATCATCGAAAGTTGCGGCAATTTGTTCCCGGAATCAGAACACGACGCTGCGCCGCAAGTCGCACCAGCGAGCGTTCCACCACCCGGCGCGGAAATCGACACACCTGCGCCAGCCGCTGCAGTGACGCCAGCCCCGGAGGCTGCGTCCGTGGTTGCTCCGGCGCCGCTGGACATGGCGGGCGAACGCAACCTGACGGGAGACGAGCTCGCCCGACTAAGCGCCAAGGCCAAAGTATTTGGCAGCACCTATCGCGTTACTATCAACAATGGCAACCCGAACCTGACCCTGACCGACGTGACCATTGCGGTCTGGGACGATAGTGACCTGGGCGCGACTCGCAACGAATACAGCGAGGCCACGCAGATCGCACCGCAGACCTCGGCCATGGTGAAGTACACGGTCCATTATCGTGGCGACGAGACGGGCTGGAACTGGCGCGTAGTTGCGGCACGCGGCATTGACTGAGCATCTCTTCTCACTCCTGAGCAGTCTCCCACCGCGGCGTCACGGGAAGCGCTAGTAATGCCATCGATCAGCAAGAAAACAACGCTCATTGAATTTGCAGCGATCATCTCCGATGCGTTCGAGAATGCCGTCCATACGCTCGGGCGCTCACCGATGCTCAAGGCGGGGAATTATTGTTGCGTATAAATGAACAATAATTTCCATAAAACACCGTTTGTTCCGCATAGCTCAATAGGTAAGCTGAAATCTCCGAAATAGTGAACATAGGATTTGAAATGGGTCTTCTGATCGACGGCAAGTGGAACACGGACTGGTACGACACCAAGGCGACCAAGGGGCGGTTCGTGCGCAAGGATTCGAGCTTTCGCAACTGGGTGACGGCTGACGGAGAAGCCGGGCCGAGCGGTGACAGCGGTTTCAAGGCCGAAGTCGGGCGTTACCATCTCTACGTGTCGATGGCCTGCCCCTGGGCTCACCGCACTTTGATCTTCCGTCGCCTCAAGGGGCTCGAAGACATGATCTCGCTGTCCGTTGTCAATGCCTTCATGGGCGACGAGGGCTGGACATTCGACGAGGGCGACGACGTCATCGCCGACTTCGTCAATCACAAGGCCCGCCTCCACGAGGTGTATACGCAGGCCGATCCCGAGTACAGCGGCCGCGTCACGGTGCCCGTGCTGTGGGACAAGGAACGCAATATCATCGTCAGCAACGAGTCGTCGGAAATCATTCGCATGTTCAACAGCGCGTTTGATGACATTGGCGCGACGCCGGGCGACTATTACCCCGAGCCGCTTCGTGACGAGATCGATACGCTGAACGACTTCATCTACCCGAATATCAATAACGGCGTCTATCGCGCCGGGTTCGCGACGACCCAGGTCGCCTACGAAGAAGCCGTGCAGGATGTCTTTGCCGCGCTCGACAAGCTGGAGCGAAGGCTCGCCGACCGGCGCTACCTGGCCGGCTCGACGATTACGGAGGCAGACTGGCGACTGTTTACCACCCTGGTGCGCTTCGACGCCGTCTACGTCGGACATTTCAAATGCAATGTGCGGCGCATCGTGGACTACCCGAACCTCTGGGGCTATATACGCGATCTGTATCAACAGCCCGGAATCGGCGAGACCGTGAAGCTCGACCACATCAAGCGGCACTATTACGCCAGTCATGACACGATTAATCCGACGGGCGTGATTCCGGTCGGGCCCGAAATAGATTTCGAGGAACCACACGGACGTTGCTGATGCGCCTGAACGCGAACTTCTCCGAGCGAGCAGTAATCCGCCCCGACGATTACGTATGGGTGTCTTCGCCCATGCCCGGCGTCGAGCGCATGATGCTCGATCGTGTTGGGGACGAAGTCGCGCGCGCGACTTCACTGGTTCGCTATCAACCGGGCAGCACGTTTTCGCCACACGTGCATGGTGGTGGCGAGGAGTTCTTGGTACTGGAGGGCGAGTTCGGTGACGAACACGGGCTCTATCCGGCCGGCACCTATGTCCGCAACCCGATCGGTACGCGTCACACACCTCGCGTCGGTGACGAAGGTTGCACCATATTCGTCAAGCTCCACCAATTCGAGAAAGCCGACCAGCAGCCCGTCAACCTCGACACCAACGAAGCCGAATGGTTACCCGGGCTCGTAGCAGGGCTCACGGTGATGCCGCTGCACGAATACGGCACCGAGCACGTGGCGCTCGTCAAGTGGGCGCCCAATACCGAGTTTCAGCCGCACACGCACTGGGGAGGCGAGGAGATCCTCGTGCTCGAAGGCCGTTTTCACGACGAACACGGTGAGTATCCGACTGGCAGCTGGATTCGCAACCCAGACCAGAGTCGTCACACGCCGTACACGCGTGACGAGGGCGCACTGATCTACGTCAAGGTCGGCCATCTCGCGCCCGGGAGCATTATTGGCATAGCAGGCTGAACTAGCAGGAGAGATGACGATGACCGACCTGAAAACCGCTGTCGACGCGCTGACCAATCTCTCCGCGCGCGACTTTCATCGTCTGCCTGCGGTTTTGATGACGGCGATCTCATTCGTGCTCGGCGTTCTGCCACTGGTCCTCGCATCAGGTCCGTTCGCCGCGGTGCAGACCTTCCGCGAATGGGCGAAGGGTCAGGGCAGGTCTGCGAGCGAAAACGAAGCCTGATTCAGCCCGTCAAAGAACTTGCCAAGTAAGGGGTTTCGTTTGCGAAGTTGGGGCCGATCGCGCTTGAGCGGATCGACTTGGTAAGTATTCTGAATCGGTGCGCCCCAGTTTGTCTTTTGACGGGTGTTACTGATCCTGGTCCTCGGTCAATTGAAATTGGGCGCCATGCAACTCTCCTAGATCCTCCACCTTCCAGTCGAGAATTCCGTCACGTGGGTTGGTGACGCTGCTGGAAGCCAGCGACAACAGGAAAAACCCTTCGCCATGCTTGGCCATAAATTGGCCGGGAACGGACTCGGGGTCATAAGGCGCGACCAACACGAACCAGCTGTCGCCTAAGCGAGTTCGCGCAACCCGCGCACCGCGTACTGCGTGATCGACAACCTCGAAAGGTTCGAGACCGAGTGTCCTTTCGAAACGCGGCATCGCCTCATCGAGATCGCGCACAATGAAATTGACGTGATGGATGCCGGTTGGCGTCACCATCGTGGCCCGCTCAGGCAGCCTGGCCCGTTGGGAACCCGCCGGCTTTGGGCAGTAGCGCCGGAACTCCGCGACCAAGCTGTTCTTCGAGCCAGCGGCTGATGTCCATGATTTTCTCAAGGGACACACCGGTCTCAATGCCCGATCGTTCCAGCATGTACAAGAGGTCATCGGTCGGAATATTGCCGGTCGCCGCAGGCGCAAACGGGCACCCACCGATGCCCCCAATGCTGGCATCCAGGTAAGTCACGCCGGCCTCGACAGCGGCGAACGCGTTGGCGAGCCCGGTATTGCGCGTGTTGTGGAAGTGACAGCGCAACGGAATGGCGCCAATGACCTCTTTCACGCGACCCAGCAGATCGGTCACCTGTGCAGGTACCGCAACGCCGATACTGTCCGCGATGCCCAGTTCGGCGGGTTCCAGCTCGGTAACCTGCTTTGCGAGTTCAACGACTCGTTCGACTTCGACAACGCCCTCGTACGGACAGCCGAATGCCGACGAGATCATGACATTCGCACGCAAGCCGTTTTCTTTCGCCCGGGCACCGATGGCTTTCCAGGCCGCGACTGAATCGTCTGTCCCGACATTCTGGTTCTTGCGGTTGTAGGTATCGCTCGCGATCACGACCATTCCTATCTCGTGAATGGCGGTTGTCAGCGCACGATCGAGACCACGTTCATTCATGATGAGGCCGATGTAGGACACATCGTCACGTTGCGGCAGCTTTTCGATCAGAGCTTCGGCGTCGGCCATTTGTGGCACAAGCTTCGGATGCACGAAACTCGCTACCTCGAGGCGACGAATCCCGGCATCGATCGCTTTCTCGATGAAGACAACCTTGCTATCGGTTGGCAGGATCTCGGGTTCGCTTTGCAGCCCGTCACGCGGCCCTACTTCGACAATCGTAATCTTGCTCATAAGCTTTTCAGGTAGTTGACGACGGTGTTTTCGTCCACGACATCGCCATACTTGGCATTCATATCGAACAGGTTTGCCTCATGCGGCGCCTCATGACGATCGCCGCAGGCATCAGCCACGACGATCGGAATGAAGCCGTGCTGGCAGGCGTCGACGCAAGTCGCGCGGATACAGCCGCTGGTAGACACACCGGTGATGATCAGCGTGTCGACACCGTTCGCCGTCAGCGTCGCCGCCAGCGAGGTACCGAAAAACGCACTCGCATACTGCTTGGACAAGACCAGTTCGTCGTCACGCGGCTCGAGCCCCTCAGCCCATTCGCCGAGTGGATTACCGGCCTCAAATGACTGCAGGGCTGGCACTTTGCGAAAGAAAATTCCGCCGTCGGCGCCACCTTTTTGGTAAACGACGTTTGTGTAAAGCACCGGAATCCCGGCTGCGCGCGCCGCCTCCAGGATGCGCAAGCCGGAGGTCAGTGCCTCATCAACGCCCGCATAAAGCGGGCTGTTCTCGTCGAAGTAAGCCCTTACAAAGTCGACGAGAACCAGGGCCGGCTTTTTGCCGAAGCCGAGGCTGCCATCGAAAGCGCCGCGATAATTTTCGTTGAGCTCCTGACTCACCGTATCAACTCTTCAAATAAGAAACCGGCGCGCCATTATGACACGCCGGTTCGCAAGGACATGTCGCTGATTGGAACTAGAACCGGTAGCTGAAATCGACTCCGTAGGTGGCAAGGGCCGCCGGATGAATAAACGACCCGCCGAATTCCGCAGCCGGGATTACTTCTGCAAGATACTTCTCGTCCGTGACGTTACGACCCCAGGCCGTCGCCGACCAGTGCTCGCCTTCCAGTCCGATACGAAGATCCAGCGTGTCGAAGGCATCACGCTTGGTCTTCGAAAAGTCCTGGGTAATAAAGCCGCCGCCGCCGTTGAATGCGTCCCATATGGTCGGCGTTGCCTCGCCTTGCAGGGTGTGGAACCAGGTGTCACCCACATGTTGCCAGTCGAGTCGCAGATACAGGTTCATCGCCGGACCGATGGGTACGTCGAACTGTCCACCCAGGTTAAAGGTCTCATCAGGCGCCTGGGGTGCGTTGTTGCCCACCGACAGCGGGCGATTGGTGTTCTTCTTGATCTCCGAATCGAGGAAACCGACGCCACCGAAAATCGACAGATTCTCCGTGGCGATGAAGTTGAAATCGGCTTCAAAACCCTGGATCTGGAGTTCGTCGATGGTCGTGACGATGCGGAGGATGCCAAACGGCCCGGCAAAGAACTCGAAGAACTGATTATCGTCGACGTCCGTGCTGAATACCGCCGCGTTCAGCCGCAGCCGGCGATCCAGCCATTCGGTCTTCACACCCAGCTCGAAGCTGCTGGACACCTCTTTGTCGTAGGTGTCCGAAACAACCAGCTGCGCATTGACAGGATTGCCGGGCACATACAGCGGTGGCTCGCCCGTGTTGAACCAGAACTCGAGCAAGTCGGCGCTGCCCTGATTGTTGAATCCGCCGCTGCGAAAACCAACGCCCCAGCTGGCGTAGACATTAACGGCGTCACTCGCGCCCCAGCGCCAGGACACCTTCGGCTGCAGCTGGTCGAATGAGCGGCTGCGGTCCGGGATGCCGCCCGGGTTTGCAACATACCCCGGATTGATCGGGCCGGGCTCGAACGTCGGGCCCAATGTGTTCAGATTAAGACCTGAGGCAGCCACGTTCGGCACCTTGTTCTTGACCTTGCGGTCTTCCTGGTCCCAGCGTAATGCCAGGGATAATTCCATCGTGTCACCGACATCGAAGGACAACTCACCAAACGCTGCAATTACGCTTGTATCGAAGTCATCCCAGAAGAGCAGGTCCGTCGGATTTGGCCCGGTAGGGCTGATATAGGGTTGCCGCAAGAAACCGGCACCCGTGTCCGCGCCGTAAGCAACCACAACTTCGCGATCAATTTCCGCCGCGTAGACGCCCGCAATCCAGCGCACCCCCTGATTCTGCGGTGAGGTAAAGCGTACTTCCACGCTCGTGTCCTTCTGATTGCGCTCCTGGTACTGGTAGCCATCGCAGGCCAAGGGTGTGTAGGGTCCGTAAATGCCAAGGAAATCGATGTCATTGTCGGGAGGGAATGAGCCGCTTCCAGGCGGGAAAACCCCGAACGGCTGGAAGAACTCGCCTAACAAGTCGGTACGGCCCGCCCCACCGTCGGCGACCGCCAGATTGTTAAGCGCGGCGCGATCGGCCAAGCAAGCCGGGGTCAGTTCGTAGCCGTAAAACGTGGCGCTAGTGCCGTCGGACAACAGGTACTCGTCGAGGTCGTTGTACGAAGCGATAAAGGTCCAGTCACCTTTTTCCGTCGCGTAGTCGGCTTTCAGTGCGAGCTCTGTGGTCTCCTGCTCATTCTCGCCGGGCACGTTGAACGAGTATATGAAGTTATGATCATTGACGTCGGCGAAGAACGCAGGGCCGAAACCGGCAGCAAAAGCCGGAATCGCAAAGACTGCGTTAAAGTTAATCGCACCGCCCTCGACTTTCGAGTAGCCGCCGCGCATGTCCCAACTCAAATTGTCGCCGGTCTCCCACATCAGTCGACCGCGTACGGTCGTGTCTTGAAGATAGTCCACGCCTGAAGTCGCATTTTCGTAAATGTTTTCGTAAGAGCCGTCCAGCTCCTTGTAGCTGGCGGACAGGCTGCCACGCAGCGTGTCGCCAAGGGGTCCACTCAATCGCATTGAAGCCTTGGCGAGGCCATCACTACCGCCACCAAGTTTCGCTACACCTTCAAATTCATCGCCGGGCTCCCTGGTCGTGACAAGGATGGCGCCGGCGACCGCGTTGCGTCCGTAGAGTGCGCCCTGCGGGCCCTTGAGGACTTCGATCTGCCTGACATCAACCAGTTCTTCATTAAAGCTGTTGGGGTTCGTACTAAGAATGCCGTCGACAACATACGCAAACGTCGACTCCGCGTCGCGGGTTGAGACGATGCCACGAATGCTCACCTGCGTGTCACCCACGTTTGCCGTGTCAACTATCGTGACATTTGGCATTAGCGAAATGAAATCCGTGGGCCGCTCGATGCCGGCACGCTCGATCGTCTGTTCCGTAAATGCTGTGATGGCGATCGGAACTTCCTGCAGACTCTCGTCACGTTTACGTGCAGTAACCGTGATTTCCTCGATCGACGACGCACCTTCCTGGGCCGTCGCCGTAGCAAACGGCAGCGCCGACATCAGAAATCCAAGTCCAATTGATATGCATAGTGTTTTCATGGCAAATGTCTCATCTTTGTTTTGCGAAACTACATTTCGCTTGTCACCTGCCCGTGCCCCGTTCTGTATGACACCCAGGTCCCCCGCCTTCCGTGGCTATAAAGTTATAACATACTAACATTAAGTCATTTTACGGGCAAAACACTCATCCGTTCCACCCACCAAATTCAGTCGACGCCCAGCACCATCGCGAACTGGTAACGCTTGGGGTTGTACAAGCACTCCAGAATGTCGACGATGACGCCGGCTTCATTGTAGGAATCTCTCCTGACAGACAGCAGCGCTTCACCCGGCTTGACCTGAAGCTCCTGGGCGATCTTGGCGGTCGCCGATTTGGCGCTCAATACCTGATCGACCCGGGCCAGTCGAATGCCGCTGTCTCGGAGTACGTCGAGGCGAGCTTTGCTTTCGAGCTTGCGCTTCGTAAAGCCTTTGGTGACCCCAGCTGTCCAGCTGACGTAATGTGCATATGGCTCGCCCTGCTCGTTGCTCAATACGCGCACGACCTTGTGCACGGTGTCTCGCTCACCCATGCCCAGCTGTTTCCTGACATTTGCGGGCGGGACAACCTTTTCGATCGAAATAACGCGGATAATGCTGTGCTTGCCCATTTCGATGAGATCTTCGAGCATTGCCACCAGTGGTGCCCGCACTGGCTGCGGCTTGTACCGATAGGTGACGTGCGACCCCTTGCCACGAAAGCGGGCAATCAGATTCTCGGCCGCAAGCTCATCCATCGCTCGTTTTGCCGTGATTCTGGATACGTCGAAAGTTGTGACGAGTTGCTGCTCTGTCGGCATGCGCGCGTCATAGCCGATAGTGCCATCCAGGATCGCGTCCTTGAGGATCGTATACAGCTGGTGATACAGGGGAACCCTCGCAAGTTCGCCGTTCTGTTTTCGATCCCACTCCGATTTCAGCGCGCGCAGCAGTTCGCTCACGGCGCTTCAGGCGCGGGGAGGTGCGTCTCTTCCATCGAGCGTGCTTTCAGTTCTTCGATCGTGCCACCGCGGCTGAACAAACCCATATTCTCACGGGCCGGCGTCATCTCTACACGCAACGCTTCGGTTGCTGCCACGTCGACAGAGCCATCGTCGGCGATAACAACGCCATATCGTTTGGCGCCCTCGCGCGACACAAGTCCACGAGTCACTTCGGTCCGCACCAGTTCCGGATCGCGTTCCAACGGATTACCCCAGCCGCCGCCGCCCCATGTGTTGAAGTACAGCACGTCACCTTCATTCACCTTTATTCCATCGCACTTGGCGGGCAGCCACTCATCACCACCATCAGCACGAACCAGGCGCTTTGTCGAGCGCATGCCGGGATCGCCGCCGCGAACGCCCCAGGGATGTGTGAGCCAGCGCTCATCGTGTAACGCGATTTCGCCGTCGACGAGAAATTCATAGGCCACAGACAAACCGTTGCCGCCGCGGTGCAAGCCGGCACCACCCGAATCGGCGATCGGCTCGTACTTGACGATACGCAACGGAAAGTATGCCTCGATGAATTCGTTCGGGACGTTGGTAAAACCCGGCCACAGCGAGTGACCATCCGGACCGTCGCCCACGGGGCGCCCTGGGATGCCCCCGAAACCTATTTGGAATAACTGGAACCACTCGCCATTCTTGTCGTATCCCGAGTAAAACAGGTGCGGGCTGTCCGAGAAGCCAGCCGCATTCATCGCATCCGGTGCACCCTGACCGAGCACGCCGCCCATGACATCGAAGATACGACCCAGCGCGTGGGTGCGGCCCGAAAGAGCAGCCGGGAATTTCGGTTTCAGCAGGCTGCCATCAGGTATTCGTACGTCGACGAGCTCGTAGAAGCCGTCATTGAAGAGAATGTGCGGATCGAACAGGTTTATCGTGAACGAGCCGAAGAACATTTTGAACATTTCTTCGTTCATGTAGAAATTGATCGAGCTCTTGGCCTGCGGGTCCGTGCCTTCGAAGTCGAAAATTGCCACATCGCCTTCGCGCCACAACTTGCAAGCAATCTTGTACGGACCTTTGCCGACACCGTCGTCGCAGACATAGTCTTCGAAGTACTGCGGCTCCTCCGGCACGATCATGTTGATGATCGCGCGCATTGCTTCGAGGTTACGATCGAGCATTATCTGCATCGTTTGCTGGAATACGTCATCACCGAAACGCTCCGCGATTTCGATGCAACGCTTGGCCGCCGTTCGACATGCCGCGACGAGGGCATTGAGGTCGAAACGGTTCCATTCCGTAGTGCGTACGTTGTGCAAAATCAGTTCGAGTATGTCGCCTTGCAACTCGCCCTTCTTGTACAACTTGGTCGGCGGAATCCGAATACCCTCCTGGTAGATGGTCTCGGCCTTGATAGGAATCGATCCTGGCACCATGCCGCCGTTGTCCGACATATGACCAAACATTGCGGACCAGGCTATGTGGCGCCCGTCCTTAAAAACCGGAACGAGTACGATCCAGTCCGGCAGGTGCGATACGGCCGCGTTACACATGTACGGGTCGTTGGTCAGGATGATGTCGCCTTCTTCGATCTCACCGTCGTACGCTTCCATGAAGCCGTGGATAAAGGATCCAAACTGGCCGACGACCATCTTGCCGTCCTTGTTCGCAACCATCGGGAAGCAATCGCCCTGTTCGCGAATACCCGGACTCATTGCCGTACGGAACAACACGGCGTCCATTTCGATGCGTACATTCTTGAGCGCGTTCTCGATAATGTCGACCGTTACGGCATCGACATCGACATTTGCAAACGGCTTGGAGTTTGTTTCAATGATTTTTGCTGGCATGTCTAAACTCCTTAAACCGGGTTAATCAGAAGATTGCCGACTTTGTCGACTGTTGCCGCATGTCCCGGCAGGATAAGCGTGGTCGAGTCCATCTCTGAGACGATGGCGGGACCCGCTACGACCGTGCCGGCGCCAAGCTTTTCACGATCGTAGATCTGCGCGTCGTGCCACTGTTGTTCGTAGTAGAACTTCGTTTCATGAATCACGGCGTCCTTTGGATCAGTCGGTGCTTCACTGACTTCCTTGAGATCCGCGGACAGGGTGCTCTTCGCCTTCACGATGGCACGAATCATTACGATCTCGTGGTCCTTACCATGCGCAAACGTGAAGAGTTGCTCGTGTTGACGATCGAACTCGTCTGTCAGCACTGCAAGACCCTTGTCCTTGAGTTGATCGATCGTAGCCGTGAGCGAAAGTTGGAATGCCTGCCCGGCATAGCGAATATCCGCCTGGAAAGTGGCCACCTGTTGCTCGGCAGGAATACCGTCCGCTTCGAAAGACTCGCCGGCTCTCGAGCGAAGTTGCACGAGTTCGTCAATCAGGTTGTCGGCCGTAATCTCGTCGACGCGCGCCACGTATGTCTGGGACGCTTCGTCTCGAATCTGCGTCGTCGCATCGCCGTAGGCGCAGAGTACCCCGGGACCCGGCGGCACAATGACAGGCCAGGCGCCCGACAGGACACCCAGAGCGTTGGCATGCAGGGGGCCCGCACCACCGAAACCGACGAGGGCGAAATCGCGTGGATCATAGCCTTGCTCCACGGACACAAGCCGCAGCGCACCCAGCATCGACTCGTTGACGATCTTGATGATGCCCTCGGCCGCGGTCATCAGTTCGATACCCATGGCGTCGGCCAGCGTCTGCACCGCTTTTTCTGCTGCGTCACGATTGATGGTCATTGCACCGCCGAGCTTCACGTCAGACGGGAGATAACCGAGAACGACGTTCGCATCGCATACAGTCGGAACTTCGCCGCCCTTCATGTAGGCAGCCGGGCCAGGGTCCGCGCCTGCCGAGTCTGGTCCCACGCGCAGGGCTTTCGTTAGCTCGGGAACGAACGCGATGGATCCGCCGCCGGCGCCGATCGTACGCACGTCAACAGACGGTGCGCGTACCGTGACATCACCCACACGCGTTTCGCGACGGACACGGGCCTCGCCATTCTGAATCAGAGCTACATCCGTCGATGTACCGCCCATGTCGAACGTCAGGATATTCTCGAAGCCGCCGCGCTTGCAGAAATACATGGCTCCCGCAACGCCTCCGGCCGGGCCCGACATCAGCATGTTAACCGGCGATTCACTGGCTGCGCGTGCCGATGCCAGTCCACCATCGGAACGCAGGATGGCGAGATTTACGTCATCGCCCAGTCGTTCTTCGAGCGAACTCTTCAGGTTCGTCACGTATTTTGAAACCTGGGGACGTACATAGGAGTTAAGAACGGTTGTCTCCGTGCGCTCGTACTCCTGCATTTCGGGCACAACGTCGCTGGAAATCGAAATCGGGATATCGCCAAACACCTTTTCGGCGACGGCTTTGGCTTCTCTTTCATGCGCGCCATTAACGTAGGAGTTAAGCAGGCAGATTGTGAGAGCCTCGACTTCCCCCTTCGCTGCCAGCGTCTGCAGATCTTTTTCGAAAGCGGCCTTATCCAACGGACTGACGATGCTGCCGTCCGCGGCCATGCGCTCATCGGCTTCTATTGTAAGTTCGAGCGGCGCCATCAGTGGCGCTTTTACATAGCTCACCCAACCGCCGAGACCACCCGGACAAAACGAACGCGCGACCTGTAAGGTCTGCCTGTAACCCTTTGTCGTTACGAGACCGACCTTGGCGCCTTTCTGTGTCAAGACGGCGTTGGTCGCTACGGTCGTACCGTGCATGACCTGTGCCACCTGCTTCGGGTCGATGTCGGACTCGTCGCAAATACGGTCGATACCGTCAAGCACGCCGACCGATGAGTCTTCCGGTGTTGACGGCACCTTGGCCATGTATGTCTGGCCAGATGTCTCATCGACCAGTAACAGGTCGGTAAAGGTACCTCCAACGTCAACTCCTAGACGAAACGTCATGTGTTATCCCCTGCTTTGCTTTGTCAAATAATCGAGTTCTTTTCAAGACGAGCAAGCTCGCCGTCCGAGAGTCCAAGTTCGCCCCCATACACTTCCCGATTGTGCGCGCCGAGTGTCGTGATACCCGGCCAGCGTACCTCACCTTGGGTCTTCGACATCTTCGGGAATATGTTCTGCATCTTCAGGTCAGGCCATTCTTTGGACGGCATATCGATGATTGCGTCGCGGGACTGGAAGTGTGGATCCTCGAGCATTTCCGGCGCCCGGTAAATCCTGCCGGCCGGGACGCCCGCTTCCTGCATCAGCGCGTCGACCTCTGTCATCATTTTGGTTCCTGTCCACTCGTTGATCATGTCATCGAGTATTGCCATGTTTTCACCACGTGCCGTATGCGTGGCGAAGCGCGCGTCATCAGCCAGTTCCGGCTGCCCCATGATCGCAGCCAGGCGCCCGAACACTGTGTCCTGGTTGGCCGCGATCAGAAATGTCCCGTCGGCACAGTTGTATACGTTTGAAGGGGCAACGTTAGGCAGCGTCGATCCGGAGCGTTCACGAATATAATTGCTGACGACATACTCTGGGATGGTCGCCTCCATGACGCTGAGTACAGATTCAAAGATCGAAGCGTCGATCACCTGTCCTTCGCCGGTCTTCTCGCGATGATGCAGCGCTGCAAGCGCGCCATTACATGCGAACGTCGCGGCAAGCGTGTCACCGATCGACAGGCCCGCACGGCTGGGCGGTCGATCAGGCTCACCACAAAGATAACGCATGCCACCCATTGCTTCGCCAACCGAAGCGTAACCGGCCCGCGTGGAATATGGTCCTGTCTGACCATAGCCGGAAACCCGTATCATGATGATGCCGGGGTTGATCTTGATGAGATCCTCATACCCCAGTCCCCAGCGCTCCATGGTGCCGGGGCGAAAATTCTCGAGCACCATATCGGCACTGGCAATGAGCTGCTTGACAAGTTTCTGACCCTCATCCTCTCTCAGGTTTGCCGTTACACAACGTTTGTTACGCGCGCATACGCTCCACCAAAGCGGGTAGTCGCCGCGGCCCCATACGCGCATCGGGTCACCTTTGCCGGGAGGCTCGACTTTGATGACGTCGGCTCCCATATCGGCCATGAGCTGGCCGCAGTACGGACCGGCAATCAGTTGCCCGAGTTCGACAAGGCGAATATCCGTGAGCGGGCCCTTGCGCTCCGTTGGGTCAGTCATATTGTTATCTTATTGAGTAGTT
>CALDZH010000095.1 GCA_937944275.1 uncultured Woeseiaceae bacterium | reverse complement strand
GTATTCACGAAGGGGGACTCTTTGAAGCACCTATGCCGCCGCGCAAGCGCAAGTATGCGCTGCGCATCACCTGGCGGTCTGGCGAAACGCAGGTTGTCGAGGACACCTACCGATTCCCGTCGACGCTGGGCGAACTCGATCTTTATCTTCTGGGCGAAGGCTCTGACGAGAATATTTACCGCAAACTCGGCGCTCACGCCACGATCGTCAGTGGCGTTCATGGCACCCGTTTCGCAGTCTGGGCACCCAACGCCTCCCGCGTCAGCGTCGTCGGCGATTTCAACAGCTGGGACGGTCGCCGGCATGTCATGCGTTTACATCCTGGCAACGGCATCTGGGAAATATTCCTGCCTGGCGTTGGCCCAGGCGCCCTGTATAAATATGAGATCACCGGCGCCGACGGCAAGCTCCTGCCACTCAAGGCAGATCCCTACGGGGCACTGCATGAGCCACCGCCCGGCAATTCTTCAATCGTTTTCAAAAGCAACTTCCAGTGGAACGACAACGACTGGTGCGACCAGCAACGAAGTGGACCACAACTGGATGCGCCAACGAGCATCTACGAAGTCCACATGGGCTCCTGGCGCCGCAAGGATGACGGCGGTTATCTGACCTACAGGGACCTGGCACACGAACTCATCCCTTATGCCGTTGACATGGGGTTTACTCATATTGAGCTCCTGCCTGTGACAGAGCATCCATTCGATGGATCATGGGGCTACCAACCGATCGGCATGTTCGCGCCAACTCAGCGCTTCGGCTCGCCCGACGATTTTCGTTACTTCGTCGATCAATGCCACGCAAGCGGCATCGGCGTGATCATAGACTGGGTCCCGGCGCACTTCCCGAATGACGAACACGGCCTGCGTCGCTTCGATGGCACAGCTTTGTACGAGCACGCAGATCCACGCAAGGGCGAGCATGCAGATTGGGGGACCCTCGTCTTTAACTATGGTCGGCGCGAGGTAATCAATTACCTGATCGGTAACGCGCTGTACTGGATTGACGAATTTCACATCGATGCACTGCGCGTCGACGCAGTTGCCTCCATGCTGTATCTCGACTATTCGCGGGAAGATGGCGAGTGGGTGCCCAACAAGTTCGGTGGCAACGAAAACCTCGAGGCCGTGGAATTCCTGAAGAAATTGAACACGGAGCTGCATGCCCATGGTGCGACATCCTACGCCGAAGAGTCCACAGCCTGGCCGGGTGTCTCTCACCCAGTCGACTCCGGCGGCCTCGGCTTTACCTACAAGTGGAACATGGGCTGGATGAACGACACATTGTCATACATGTCCGAGGACCCGGTTCATCGCAAGTACCATCACGACAAGATGACTTTTGGACTTGTCTACGCGTTTAACGAGAACTTTGTTTTGCCGCTATCGCATGACGAAGTTGTGCACGGCAAGCGCTCGATCCTTGGCCGGATGCCCGGTGACGATTGGCAGAAATTCGCGAACCTGCGAGCTTACTACGGTGCGATGTTTGCGCACCCAGGCAAAAAGCTGTTGTTCATGGGTAATGAAATCGCACAGCATGACGAATGGAACCACGATCGGTCGCTCGATTGGCACTTGCTCGATAAGCCTGCCCACCGGGGTGTGCAACAGCTGTTGCGCGACCTGAATCACCTGTACTCCGCGACCCCCGCTTTGCATGAGATCGATTTTGATAGTGCCGGTTTTGAGTGGATTGACTGGAGTGATCGTGACAGCAGTATATTGAGCTGGCTGCGGCGCGATAAGCACGGCGGTTACGTAGTATGCGTCACGAACCTGACGCCGCTGGTTCGTGATTCCTACCGCATCGGTGTACCGGAATCAGGTAACTACCGGATAATCATAAATACCGACGACGAACGCTTTGGCGGCAGCGGTGTTGGTTCCGGATCCGTCGCATCAATCGATGCCGGACACAATGGGCGACCATTTTCGATCGACGTGACGCTGCCACCCCTCGCAACTGTATTTCTGGAGAAAGAATAATGTCCTCCAAAACTGACAAACTCAATGGCGACCGAGAGCTGTTGCAGACATCGGAACTGCCGATGACTGCAGACGCCATTCTCAGCGATTTCACACACTACTTTGGCCGCCTACTCGGGCGGCGCACTATCCAGATTGATTCGCCGTTTCTCTACCAGTCCGTTGTGTACGCCGCACGCGACCGCCTCATGGAACGCTGGAACAAGACGCGCAAAGCGACGCAGGTACATGACAACCGCCGCGTCGCGTACCTGTCGCTCGAATTCCTGATGGGCCGCTTACTGCGTAACGCGCTGCTCAATCTCGGCATCAATGATGAGACGACGGAAGCGCTCGGCCGAATTGGCCTGGATCTCGAGGACGTGTGTGAACGAGAGCGCGACACCGGGCTGGGCAACGGAGGCCTCGGCCGGCTCGCCGCCTGTTTCCTGGATAGCTGTGCAACGCTGGGGCTACCTGTCATCGGCTATGGCATTCGGTATCGATACGGGATGTTCCACCAGCGCATTGCAAACGGCTACCAGGTCGAAGAGGCGGATTCCTGGCTTCGCGAAGGCTTCCCCTGGGAGATCGAGCGCATCGAATATGCCCGGAAGATCAAGTTTGGTGGCCGCTGTGACGTGCAGGTGGATGCGAACGGCAAATCACGTCATGTCTGGGTCGATACTCACGATGTGCTGGCGATACCTTACGATATTCCGGTGCCCGGCTTTGAAAATGACGTCGTCAATACGCTACGACTCTGGTCAGCAGCGGCGCGCGATGAATTCGACCTCGAGGAATTCAATGCCGGCAGCTACGCCGATTCCGTCGCCTCAAAAAACGAGGCCGAAAACATCACCATGGTGCTGTATCCAAACGCCACCACAGAAAATGGACAGGAATTGCGG
>CALDZH010000094.1 GCA_937944275.1 uncultured Woeseiaceae bacterium | reverse complement strand
TAGGCCCCATGAATCGAACGTCTAAAAGCAAACATGCATATTCACCCCGCGTGCAAAAGAAACGTGACCAGGCGCGACGGGAAATCCTTGATGTAGCACGCGAGCTCCTGAAAGAAGGAGGGGTCGAGGCGGTCACACTAGCCTCGGTTGCCGGCGTACTCGACATGACCAAGCAGGCGCTCTACCACTATTTCCCTTCAAAAGAGGCCTTGACCCGCAGCCTGGTCACAGCCTTGATCGATGACGAAGTCGAGAGCCTGGTTGCAGCTATCGCGGCGGTTGACTCCGAAAAGGAAACGCTGGGAACACTGATCCGGGCCTTTTACGATCACTACATCAATGACTTGAATGGTTTTCGAGCGGTCTATTGCCAGCTGCAACTTTACTCGTCGTCCGATCAGAGCATGGATGAGCGGACCATAAGGGACGACATCAACCCGCGAACCCGGCACTTGTTTGACAGTCTCGAGGCGCGATTGACTGCGAGGGGTATGAGCAAGACGAGACGCGAACGACTGCGGCGCCTGGCATTTACCGCCTGGACTTCAGCCCTCGGTCTCATGACGATTCGCGGTGTGACCGACGCTCTTGATGATCCACTCGTGCATAGCGACGAGGACTTGCTGGCTACATTGGCTGCGACATTCGACGGCGCCGCGGCGCGGCCATAATGCGGGTTGGCCACGTACTTTCCACATTTGCACAGATCCTCCTTTATGAAGACACTGGGACCCTTATTTCCCGCCGGGATCGACGCAGCTGACTACCACCCTCACAAAGTCCCAGATTCTCGAGCAAACCCGTGAGTACCTTTACCCGGGGCGTGTCGATCGTCTGCTGGAAGGAGGGATCGACCTTGTTCCCGGTCGTCGCGAAGCTTATCGCTTGTGGGACGTCGACGGCAGGGAGCTTCTTGATCTGCATCTGAACGGCGGGACGTTCAGCCTGGGTCATCGCAATCCCGAGCTGTGCCGAATTCTTGCTGAAGGCCTTGCCGACTGGGATGTTGGTAACCACCATTTTGGATCAGAGCCCAAAGCGGCGCTGGCCAAGGCGCTGGTCGACGCCTCACCGGGTGACATGCAATACGCCGTATTGACCTGTGGCGGCAGCGAGGCGGTCGAAGTCGCGATCAAGTCGGCACGCTGGGCAACGGGGCGCCGGCGTATTGTGTCGATTGATGCGGGATTTCATGGGCGCACGGGTTTGTCGGGCGCTGCCGGAAACGATGAGGTCGCGCAGTTCTTCCTGTCCGATCGCCCCGACGAATTCATAAAGGTTCCGTTCAACGATCTCGATGCAATGCGCGCAGCACTGCGAAGTGGTGACATTGCGGCAGTTCTCCTGGAAACGATTCCTGCGACCTGTGGATTCCCGGTGCCGGATGACGACTACCTGCCGGGCGTCAAGGCGCTTTGCGAGGAATACGGGGCGCTCTACATTGCCGACGAAGTGCAGACCGGCCTTGGGCGCACCGGGCGTCTGTGGGGCGTCGACAACTGGGATGTAAAGCCGGACATCCTGATTACAGGCAAAGGGCTCTCCGGCGGTCTATATCCCGTTTCTGCTGCAGTACTCAGCGGCAGGGCCGGTGCGTGGCTTGAAGACAATGGCTGGGGACATGTATCGACTTTCGGCGGGAGTGATCTCGGTTGCCTGCTTGCGTTGCGCGTTCTCGAAATCTGCTCCGATCCGGCGATGCTTGCGAATGTGAACGAGCAGGCGGCTTATCTTTATTCCGGCTTGCGGGCACTCGCTGGGCGTTTTCCGTTCCTGGTCGATATTCGCCACAAAGGCCTTGTCATGGGACTGCAGTTCAGCGACCGCAGTACCGGGCTCGGCATGATGCGCGCACTTTACGAGAATGGCATCTGGGCGATTATCGCCGGTTTTGATGAGTCGGTGGTGCAGTTCAAACCGGGGCTTCTCGTCGACCGCGAATACTGCGACGAAGTCTTACAGCGGCTTGAAAACGCGTTCGTATGGTACCTGCACGCGATGAACGACATTCTCGGTACGGCAAAGGATATTCCCGATGAGGCGCAACTCGATACGATTGTCGAGATTGCGACAACGGCATTGCAGAGCTGGCAGATTAATGATGCTGATCTCGAGATCGTAAAGCATCGCGAGAACACCGTATTCAAGGCGACGGCACGTGAGGGTCGCTGCTACGCGTTGCGCGTGCACCAGGCGGGCCTCCACGGTGACAAGGCCATTCACTCGGAGCTTGCATGGATGCAGGCTTTGCACAAGGACGGATTTCGGGTGCCCGCGGTCGTGCCCGCGGAGAATGGCGATCTTGTGGTAACGGCTAGTGTCGGCGATGAAAATCGACGTTGTTCTTTACTCGAGTGGATCGATGGCAGTTTGTTCAACGATCTTGGCCGTGTCGAGCATGGCGTGCATACCGAGTTGTGTGACCGATACCGGCAGCTAGGCGAGCTTGCTGCACGCCTGCACATCCAGGCGACGGCGTGGCAACCACCGTCGGACTTCGAGCGTCACGCATGGGACGAGGACGGTCTGCTCGGTGATGAGCCACGTATGGGACGATTCTGGGATCATCCCGATCTGACAGCGCAGCAGCGGCGTGAGTTTCTCAAGGCGCGAATCGTACTACGGGGATTCCTGAAGAAGCTCGGCAAGACTCGTGATAACTACGGGCTGGTTCACGCCGATTTCCTGCCCGACAACATCATCGTCAACGAGGCGGGCCTGACGCTTATCGACTTCGATGACAGTGGCTATGGATGGCATCTCTATGAGATGGCGACGGGCCTGTTCCCGCAGATCAAACAGCCGTTTTTTGATGATCTCGTGGCGGCATACCTTAAGGGCTATCGAAGTGAGCGCGAATTCAGCGATGAAGAAGAGGAGCTCATTCCCGCATTCCTGATGATCTGCGGTCTGAATTACCTGGGGTGGTTGCAGAAGCGCGGCGCAAACCTGAAGTACGCTGACAGGCTTGCCGCGGAAATTATCAGTGGCCTGCTCGAATACATCCCTCAACTCATGGCAGAGTTGTCTCCCTTGCAGCGCCTGGGAGTCAACCTGGCGGTTCGTTTGCGCTGATACTTTCCACGATAGTACTAGCGCTCTTCGAAGCATTTAATAGCGGCTGCCCATTCCGGCGAAGAATCCCTAATGCTTCTGGAGGCAGAACCATGCTGGACAAAAGAAAAGACCTGGCTGGCCCGGGTATCAGCACGTACGAGGCCGTCGAAAAAATTCTCCCCCACGATTACGAGTCTCTATTGGACGTCAAGCGCACTCAGCAGGCAATTTATGACATCAAGGAGTACATTGAAAAGGGCCTCGCCAAAGAGCTCAACCTCATGTTGGTACAGGTACCGCTGATCGTTGATGCAGAATCCGGTATGAATGACATGCTGGACCGCGACGGCTCCCGAACACCCGTTGAATTCCCCTGTGGATTGGGCCTCGAAACGCCGATCCGTGCGTCGATTGTGCAAGCTGCGACGAAGTGGAAGCGCTGGGCGCTGCAGCAGTTCCAATGTGACGTCCATGAAGGCATCAACACGGACATGCGTGCCGTTCGCAAGGACTACTTTCTTGACCACGACCACAGTGCGTACGTGGATCAGTGGGATTGGGAGCAGGTCATTACTGAAGAAGATCGCAACCTCGACTATCTGACTGCGGTCGTCAAGAAGATCTGGAAAGTCTTTGTCGGCGCGGAAAAGATGGTGATGGACAAATATCCCGAATTGCAGGATCCGCGGTTTCCGCCGTTGCCGGAGGAACTGCATTTTATCCACGCCGAGGAAATCCTCGCGAAGTATCCCGATCTGCCGCGCAAGGATCGCGAGACGAAGATCATCGAGGAGTATGGAGCCGTCTTTATTTATGGTATTGGCTGGGTTCTGGATGATGGCTATCCGCACGAGATGCGCGCAGCGGATTACGACGACTGGGTGACACCAACGATCGAAAAAGACGGCAAGCTCATGCACGGTTTGAACGGCGACATCCTCGTCTATAACCATGTCACGAAGCGCCGGCATGAATTGTCTTCGATGGGCGTCCGCGTAACCAAGGACACGCTCCGTGAGCAGATGAAGATCGCCGATCGCGAGAATGAACTCTCGCAGCCGTATCATCAGATGATTCTGAACGACCAGGTTCCATTGTCGATCGGTGGTGGTATCGGTCAATCGCGGGTGCAAATGTTGCTGCTCAGAAAAGCCCATCTCGGTGAAGTCAGCACGACGGTTTGGCCACAGCAACTCCACGACGTTTGCGAGAAGCACAATATTAAGGTTCTTCGCTGACTGACAGGCGGCATTGCCGGGAAAACCCGACAAGCGGGGGGCACACGCTATGCGTGGCTAGTCCCTAACGGTTATGCTTGCGCCCATGAAACTACGATACAAGATTTTGGGCGGATTCTTCGGACTGGTCGTGATAGCTGTGGTCGCGCTCTCCATAGTGCTTGCGCACACGTATCCCTGTGAACCTGCGCCATCGATCGCAAGTGGTACTGAGACGATGAAGGCCATTCGCTACCGGTGTTACGGATCAGCTGATGTTCTTGAGTTTGCCGACGTCGAGATGCCTCGACCCGCTACGAACGAAGTGCTTGTTAGCGTGAAGGCCGCGGCCGTCAATCCTCTCGACTGGCACTACATGCGCGGCTCGCCATACTTCCTGCGCCTTGGTTCAGGCATCGGCAGGCCGAAGGACACGCGTTTGGGCGTTGATTTTGCGGGCGTGGTTGCCGCTGTGGGCTCCGACGTCACTCGATTCAAGCCGGGTGATGAAGTGTTCGGTGGTCGCAGCGGAGCATTTGCCGAGTTTGTCCTGGTCCCAGAGGATCGCGCTATTGCACTAAAACCGGAATCGGTTTCATTCGAGCAGGCGGCATCCGTGCCGATTGCCGCGCTTACGGCGTTGCAGGCGCTGCGTGAC
>CALDZH010000093.1 GCA_937944275.1 uncultured Woeseiaceae bacterium | reverse complement strand
GGCCCGTCGAAGAACGGACCCGGACCACGCGTTGCATCGTCGAACGTCAAAGCAATTTGTGGTCCGCTTACATCAGCCCCATGTAGCGACAGCGGTACGAAAACTGATATCGCAATCGCGATAATCAGACATACGGCGATCGGCCTCCAAGCAAAACCCGGCATCATCCTGCGTGCTCCCTTTTTGCCTAGTATACGTGCCTGTTTACAGCGGGCGAGGACCGGTCAAGACTCGGCACGTGGAGTGCAGCGGACAACACACCCTCACACGCCTGCGGCTATAGATTCGGGTATGTTGTCCACTGCACTCTTTCGAGGTCATCGCAGGTTTGTGCACCAAACCCGTGCCTTTATAAGGACGGGTAGGGACAGGTGGCCGAATCCATAGCCGAGCTGGCAGTCAGACGAAAATACGCGGCTCGGAAGGAACACGCGAGGCGTGTTCGGCCATCTGTCCCTACCCGTGCGTAAACGTGACGCGTCGTCGGCAGAGATCGTGGTAGTTACCGTCGCGCCTGGTACTCCTTTGTTTGCAATGCCTGCTCGAGATCCGCAGGCGTTCCGGGCTTCGCACTGTGAGCCGAAACGAAGCGCTTCACCTCGAGGCCATGATCCGCAACGGCTGCAGCGAATGTCTTTGTAGACGACACCGCCGGCGGTACTGGACCCGCAGCCGGCATTGCAAAGTGATCTGCCTCGAACAGGATGCCTTCCTCGGGCAGCCACGCGACCAGCAGATGCTCCGTGTGTGCCGTCGGTCCGATATCAATGATCTCGACGCGCCGGTCGCCAGCTTCCAGGACCATCTTCTCATCGACAAGCTGCAGTTCGAGCGTTTCACCACTTGTTGCTGCACGGCGTACAACTCGTTCGTGAGCAGTAGCCGCGATCACTGTTGCGCCCTCTTCTTCATACACGGGAACGCCAAGCACGTGGTCAAAATGATGATGCGTCATCATGCCGTAGCGTAGCGGTTTGTCGCCTACGACCTCGCGCAGCAGATCGATACGATCGGGAATACCTGCCGCGCCGCCTGCGGCAAAGATGTAGTCACCCATGTCGACAAACATCGCGTACGTCCCGTTGCCGCCGATCAGCCATACGCCCTCGGCCAGCTCCTGCCGCGACAGGGGGTCCGGCTGCGCCTCGGGTATGGAGACAAGGCCTTCAGGAACTTCCAGAAGTGCGTCCAGCGGTTCGTTGACACGTACCGACTTGATCGTGCGTTCCAGGTTGATGTCGCCATTCAGATAGAGCGTGAAGCTGCGGTTGTACGGGATTTCTCCCTTTGTTTCATAGTCATCGAAACGATATTCAACCAGCCCGAAGCCGGGAAACACCCGCTCGCTGCGGCGCAGGATATGCGTGCCTTTCTCAAAGTAGAGGCTGATCGCCGGGCCGACCGTCATTGAGAATCCGACAACGTCGTAGTCAACACCGTCCGCGCTGGTCTCACCGAGATAGTTGGCGTTTGCCTCACGCGACTTGAGCGTTCGAAGCAGCAATGCAGGTGTCACGCGCACGAAGGGTCCCGAGGTCGTGTCGAAGTCCGGCTCGGCTATGCGGGCTACCGTACCGGCACGCAGGTTCATCTGGTAACTGTCATCGCCGTTGATGACAGTGCGATTACGGCTTTCGAAGCCTCCGCTGGAGTTGTTTGCGGTGTTTACAAATACGGCGTTCTCCAGGTCGATCGCATCGATTCCGTAACCCGGGCTTTTGTCCCACGGTGGCTCCGCGGCACGGCTTTGGTCTACCGAGTAGTTGACTGACTCCTGCTCGATGATCAACGTTTGCAGGTCGTCGAGCAGCGCTTCACCGCCATGTGCTTCGACTGCCGCATCGATCAGTGCCCTGGCTCTGTCGGTATTACCCTGAGTAAAGTTTTCAGCGTGCACCAGGCTGATGAAGAAAAGGCCCATCAGGACCAGTGAAGTGCGAAGTTTCATTGCTATCCCCTTTTATCCGCGCGGCGATGACCGCTCGCGCCTGTCGGAGTTTAGTAGCTGCTCCGCGCTCAAGGTGCCCCGCTTTGCGATGAAGCGCTCCGCTCCTGCGGTAAGGCGTTGGTCACGAGGACTCGGGTTTGATCTTTGCGTACAAGCGTCTAGGATGCGTCCAACGCAGATTGCCCCTCAGGAGCCCAAACGTGTCGACACTGATCCGGATTACCATCTTGCTGCTGCTTGCTCTCCCCGCGATGGCGCAGCGTCCCATCGAATTCAGTGCTTTCGAATTTCCGGCAAGTGGCAGCATTGTCATCCCGGTAGCGGAAGGCGACAGTCTCACGGGACTCGCAGCAACGCTGGATACCAAAACGGATGGCGCAATCTCGATGGCAACGACGGAGGCGTCATTCACGGGCGAAACAAACCAGACGTTGACTCTCTTTGGCGTCAAGCCTTACTCACGCATCGATCTGATCGGTATCGGTGGAGATCCGCTCGATCGTGTCGCTGCTGAAAATTTCGGTGGCAAAGCTGCGAGCCTCAACAACGGTACGAGCGGCACGACGACCAATATCCTCTGGGCGAGTATCGACCGGGACGACGATGCAACCGCAGCGCGCGTCGCATTTGGCTATCGGCTCGGTGACTATCGCTTCGATCGTTACCACGAGGATCGCCTCGATCCGTCGACGCTGGGCAGCATCAGGATTTTCAGCGACGACGCCGGCGCAGGAAATCAGTTCACCAGCGACCTCAGCCACCTGGCCGCGGCGGTTTATCTTGCGCGAGACCTCAGCTCGGAACCCGGTAATGTGATCTACCCGCAGTCCTTCGTCGACCGTGTTCGTGAGCAGTTTCACGGTCTGAAAAACGTGAAGATCAAGGTGCTCGATGAAGATGACCTCGAGCGCCTCGGCATGGGCGCCCACCTGGGTGTCGGCAGCGGCTCATCGCGGCCTCCACGTCTACTCGTGATCGAATATCTCGCAGGAGGCGACCGGCCGACCCTGGCCCTTGCCGGCAAGGGCATCACTTTTGACTCGGGAGGCATCTCCCTCAAGGACAATGACGGCATGTGGAGCATGAAGGCAGACATGACCGGCGCTGCTGTTGTCTCGGCTACCGTGCTTGCCGCGGCGCGTCGAGGCGCGGCTGCCAACATCGTTGCCCTGGCGGCACTGGCAGAGAATATGCCCTCAGGCACAGCCATTCGGCCAGGCGATGTTCTGAATTCCATGTCCGGCAAGACTATCGAGATCAGTTCAACGGATGCAGAAGGTCGCCTGGTCTTGTCCGATGCCGTGTACTACGCACAGTCCGAATATGCTCCAGCAACTCTTATCGATGTTGCGACGCTGACCGGCTCCGTATCGAGAGCTGTCGGCCCGGACTATGCCGGCGTGTTCAGCCGCCAGGACGATGTCGCCGCACAACTGCTTGCCGCGGGGGCGTCGGCCGGTGAACAACTGTGGCGACTGCCATTGAATGACGGGCATTTCGAAAAGATCGAATCTGAGATCGCCGATGTGGTCAATGGCGGCGTCGGCGGCGCCGGTGCCAGCATCGGCGCGGCATTTGTCGGCACGTTTGTCGCTGCAGAGCAGCCCTGGGCGCACCTCGATATCGCCGGCGTGGACTATGCGGACGAAGCATTGCCGACCGTGCCGAAGGGTTTCTCCGGTTGGGGTGTACGCCTCTTGGACGAGTACGTTCGCCAGCAGCACGAATAGGCGAACCGAGTAGGCTACAGCCGGCTATTTTGCTACTATGCCAGCGGTGGCACTGTTCCAGTGCATACAGCCATACCGGGGTCTCCTATGAGTAACGTAACCTTGAAGATCAACGGGCAATCCGTATCGATCGATGTCCCATCCGACATGCCTCTTTTGTGGGCGCTGCGCGACAAACTTAACCTGACCGGTACCAAGTACGGCTGTGGTATTGGGGAGTGCGGCACCTGCACGGTCCTCGTTGATGGCAGGCCGGTCAAGTCCTGCCTGCGTACCGCCGAGCGTATGGACGGTCGCGAGATCACTACGATCGAAGGAATCTCCGAGGATGCCAGCCATCCGGTCCAGGTCGCCTGGCACGAAGAGGATGTCCCACAATGCGGCTACTGCCAGGGTGGCCAGATACTGGCCGCAATCGCACTGCTCGAAGAGAACCCGAATCCGGACGATGCGGCCATTGACAAGGCCATGGCGGACAACCTGTGCCGCTGCGGCACCTACCACCGCATCCGCAAGGCAATAAAACGTGCCGCAAGATATGCGGCCGAGACGGGAGGTGAATCATGAGTCCTGTCAAACAAACAATGGATCGACGCTCTTTCCTCAAAGTTTCCCTGCTCGCATCGGGCGCACTTGTCATCGGTTGCGGCCGACCTGCGGATGTAGACACAGACGTCAGCGCGCAGGACACCTGGGTTGCGAACCTGTATGTCCGCATTAACCCGGATGGAACAGTCACGATCGTCAGCAAGAACCCCGAAGCCGGGCAAGGCGTGAAGACCGCTTTTCCGATGGTGGTTGCGGAGTGTCTCAACGTCGACTGGAAAACCGTGTCGGTCGAACAGGCACCGCTCGACGATCGCTATGG
>CALDZH010000092.1 GCA_937944275.1 uncultured Woeseiaceae bacterium | reverse complement strand
AAACCTGCAAATATAATTGCAGCTTTCGTGCCAACCTCGACTGAACCACTTAACTTCCTGTAATTAATAGACTATTTTTGATATCGGTGGCCTGAGATGACGATTTAAATTTAGCGAAATTAGCTAAGTATTAGTTTTTTTCACTATAATATGGCTAAATTGACCAATGGCTACAGCACCCGAATCCCAACCTATCATCGGCGAAGCCCCGGCATTCCTTGAAATGCTTGAGCACGTATCGCGGGCTGCCCCGCTTTCAAAGCCCGTACTCGTCGTAGGCGAGCGCGGCACGGGCAAGGAACTGGTCGCCTCTCGACTCCACTTCCTTTCGAATCGGTGGGAGCAGACGGTCGTCAAGGTGAACTGCGCTGCATTGACGGAGTCGATCCTCGAGTCAGAGCTTTTTGGCCATGAGGCTGGCGCTTTCACCGGCGCGGTCAAAACACATATTGGCCATTTCGAACGCGCCGACGGCGGCACGCTTATATTGGATGAACTGGCAACGATTTCATTGCGAATGCAGGAAAAGATCCTCAGGACGATCGAGTACGGAGAAATTCAGCGTGTTGGCGGCAACGAGACCTTGCGGGTCGATGTTCGAATCGTCGGCTCAACCAACGCTGACCTTCAGACGCTGGCAGCGGAGGGGCGGTTTCGCAAGGACCTGCTCGATCGTCTTGCATTCGACGTGATAACCGTGCCACCGCTGCGTGATCGCGTGGAAGATATTTTGCCACTCGCCCATGCGTTTGCGATCAACATGGCGAGCGAATTGAAATGGAGCCTTTTTCCAGGCTTCAGCCCAAGGGCGTCTTCGGCATTACTGCGCAACAAGTGGCCTGGAAACGTTCGAGAACTCAAATTTGCGATCGAACGATCAGTCTATCGCTCGCGAGACCCCGAACATCCGATTGCCGACATCGTGCTTGATGCGTTTGATTCTCCATTCAAGTTGGTCGAGGCCCGATCCAAAGGCCGGGCGGTAACAGCGCGTCGAAAAGCACCGTTGTTGCCAACAGACCTGCAACAACGATTGATCGATACGGAAGTGGACTTATTGAGTGCCGCGCTCGAAAAAGCGCGCTTCAATCAGCGTATGGCGGCGGACTTGCTGAGCCTGAGCTATCACCAGTTCCGCGGCAAGCTGCGGAAATTCGGTATCCGCAGCAAACCCGGAACCGCCTGATCAGCTTTCGTCCCGGAAGCGGCGAACGTAAATCGCGGCGGTGGTCAACAATCCACAAACAATGATACCGAGCCAGGTCTCCGGATGAGTCAGAAACTTCCCGATATCGAGGAACTCCAGCAGTCGCAGTTCCTGGATGCTATGCATCCATTCTTTGTCCTCGAAAAAGTCTTCGACATCCATGCCGCGGAAAATCGGCAGATTATCATTGCGTTCACCCACAGCTGATGCAAAAAAGCGCGTCCGGAATACGATCCACTCAAGCAGCGGCACGACGATAATCGGCATGAACGCCACGAGCAACGGCATGCGCTTGGTCCATGCGGAAACAAGCAGGAACCAGCCGATGAACGGCGACATCCAAATGGCGCCACTGATGACGACGACAAGCGTGAATAGCCAGGTATCAATGATCGGCACCGAGCCCCAGATCAGCGCGCCGGCTGCGCCGCCTTTTGCCGCAACCCAGATGCTGGTTAAGATCAGGTTGATGAGATGCGTCACGAAAATGCCAGCGCACATGATCAGCGGCAGAACGAATACCGCGGTCAGCAGCTTGGAGACGACGGTTTCGGCGTCCGTCACTGGTAGCGACCGCCAGAACAGGATGCTCTTGTCCTTACGTTCGGTGTACAGCGAATCCAGAGTGTAGAAGACGATCAGGAACGCCAGGGCAATGAGGAATATCCATGACGTGCCAAGGAAGAACAGGATCAGGCCAATACGGCGCTCGTTGTCGCCGGTCAGGTTCTGCGCACCAAAAATGGCGAGATCCAGCTCTTTGGCAAAACCGGAGGCGAACACCAGCATCGCCATTACGCCGAGAGTTACGAGGATGCCAATCGCAAGCGGCGTCACCCAGATGGAACGATGTTCCCAGAACTCGCGGCGGATCAAGGTCAACAGCTGAGCAATCATTTGCGCGCCTCCTTGATCTTGGCAACAAACAGGTCGGCAACCGATGGAATGCGAATCTCCCCAAGACCTTCGAGGTGTTCGCGGCTCACGCCTTCGAACAACATGACCGACTTGCCGAACATCTCGGTTTCCGCAATCGGTCCGAGCCCGCGCGCTCTCTGCGCGTCCTCGCCCGTTGCCATGACCTCGACATAGGTATCACTCAGTGCGTCCATCGTGGAGTCAAGCAGGATCTTGCCGTCGTTGATGAACATGATGTCGGTCAGGAGATTCTCGATTTCCTCGACCTGGTGGGTCGTCACGAGGATCGTACGCTCCTCGTCAAAATAGTCATTCAGCAGGTTCGCGTAGAACTCCTTGCGAAACAGTATGTCCAGGCCCAGTGTCGGCTCGTCGAGCACCAGGAGCTTCGCGTCGATGGCCATGATGATGCAGAGATGCAGCTGAGTAACCATGCCCTTCGACAGCTCTCGTACCTTCGCTTCCGGCCTGATTTGCGTCTGCGTCAGATAAGTCTCGGCGCTCTTGCGCGAAAAGTTGGGATGCACGCCTTCAACGTAATCGAGTAACTGCCTTACCTTTATCCAGCGCGGCAGAACGGCAACGTCGGCAATGAAACAGATGTTTTGCATCAGTTTTTTGCGTTGCCTGAACGGATCCAGTCCAAGTACTGACAAATCGCCTTCACAGTCCGTCAAACCGAGCAGAGCCTTCAGCAATGTTGTTTTGCCAGCCCCGTTTGGACCGATCAGGCCAAGAATTCTGCCTCTATCGATCTCGAAGCTGACGTCGTCTACGGCACGAACCGATCCAAAATGCTTTGAAACACCGCGGGCAGTGACCAAGCTAGTCATTATCCCCTCCTGCTTCCTCACTAGGTTCTTGTTTCAGCAAATCAGCGACATCAAGCTCGAGGCGCTTTATCGTTGCCACCACTTTCGGCCATTCCTTGTCGAGGAAACGTTGGCGCTCGTCCTTGAGGAGTTGCGTGCGTGCGTCCTCGTTCACAAACATGCCCCGACCGCGCTTTTTTTCCACCAGGCCCTCATCCACGAGTTCCTGGTATCCCTTGAGCACTGTCAGAGGGTTGAGGCGATACTCAGCCGCCACGTTTCTGACGGACGGGAGCGCATCCCCGTCTCCGAGCACGCCCTCGAGGATCATTGCGACAACGCGATCGCGCAGCTGGCGGTAGATCGGCTGGTCTTCATTCCACTTTGGATCCATTGTTACCGGTTTCCTGCTAGTTGCCACGCGCCGAGGCGCTTAAAAAGGCGCCGGTCACATGGACCGGCGCAAATGCTCCGTCGCTACTCTAGTCGTCTTCGAGACGGATATGACTAATTTTCGCTGCGTCGTCATGGGCCGCATTCAGCACAGCCAATTTATAGGCTGGCGCATTAGCCTGGCCGGAAATTAGCGCTACCAACATCAGTAACATGATGACAAAGCTAACAATTTCATTGAAATAGGAGGATAGTTTGCTCATTTTTCATCTCCCGGCCGCCCGGGGTCCCCGTTCTGGGTCAAGGTGCATTGGTGTTATAGTTGACTATAACACTATGAAGACAAATTGCAAGCCCCAATCCGAATTTTCTTAACCCGCAGCCGATCAAGCGTCCGTTTACATGAGTAATGCGAGAAGGAGAACGGATGGCTGCCAATGCACGAACCATAACCAACGGGGCCACCACCCTATGCAGCGAGCCGGTGCTCGCCTATATTCCGGCCATGGTTCACACACCGAAAGACAGTGCCCTGATGTTGCGCTACAAGGATGGTGACGTTGCAGCCTTTGAAATCCTTTACCGCCGTCACAAGGACGCCATCTATCGATACCTGTTGCGACTTTGCGGCCACCGGGATGCCGCGGAAGACATTTTTCAGGAGGTATGGGGCAAAATCGTCAACGCGCGTGACTCCTACCGCCCAACCGCGAAATTCACGACCTTCCTTTACCGTGTGGCACACAATTGTTTTATCGATCATATTCGCCGCAACAAGCGACACTCGAACAACACAGCGCTGGATCCGGAGTTTCACAGCGACCCTGGCGAGACACTGGAAATCTCAACGGAACGAAGCCTCGCTCGTGAACGCCTGATACTGGCACTAAAGACTCTTCCCGAAGAGCAGCGCGACGCCTTCCTCTTGCACGAGGAAGGCGGACTCAGTTTCGACCAGATCGCTATCGTAACGGGCTGCAACCGGGAGACTGCAAAAAGCCGTCTGCGCTATGCCGTCAAAAAGCTGCGCAGAGCGATCGACGAACCGGCAGAGCAATCATGACTACCGAAGCAAACAACAGCGACCCTCGCGTTTCCGAAGCCTACCGCAGCAGCGCGACAGAAACGACGCCGCCCGAACTGGACGAGACCATCCTGAAAATGGCGGCAAACAGCGCTCCCACACGTTATGGGCTCGCCCGAGGCTGGCTGCGGCCCCTCGCCTGGGCGGCGACGATCGGTTTGAGCCTGGCTTTCATACTGGAGATTTCGCAATACCAGGATGTAACCGTTTTGTCGGACCCGATTCCGGAGAAAGTGGAACAGCGCGTAACGTCAGATTATACGGCCGTGGCACCCGAAGACGCTGACGTTGTGAGCAGGAAACTCAACAAACACACTGGTGCGTCGTCCGCGGCAAAGGCGCTGCCCCCGCGCGCAGAGAAGGCCGCGCCGGCTGCGATGGACAGCGCCCCTCAGAGACAGAGTTTCGCTTCAGACGGCGCGAGCCCGGTAACGGAATCCGAAGAACGGGTGCGCATGCGTGCCAGTGAGACTCGACTGACTGCATCACCCGCCGAGAAGAAGGCGCTGGCCGAGCATTGCGACGACAATGCCAGAACCACTGCAGAATCCTGGTATACCTGCGTCGCAGACTTGAAAGCCAAGGGCCTGAACGATGCCGCAAGAAAGGAGCTGGACGCCCTGCTAATCGAGTTTCCGGACTTTCGTGAGCCAGACATGGATAGGTAGTCACCAGCAGTGTCTGGATGGCCAGCCGGTGATAAAATCGCGACCGGAATTCTACTAAAAACCTATTCAGGAATATAACCATGAAAGCACCCGTTCGCGTTGCGATCACCGGCGCCGCCGGCCAGATCGGCTACCAGCTCGCCTTCCGTATTGCCTCCGGCCAGATGCTCGGCAACGATCAGCCGGTCATCCTCCAGTTGCTCGAAATCCCGCCCGCACTGCCCGCATTGCAGGGTGTCGTCATGGAACTCGATGATTGTGCTTTTGCAACGCTGGCCGGGATTGTTGCCACAGACGATCCGAACGCCGCCTTCAAGGATACCGACTTTGCCTTGTTGGTCGGCGCGCGCCCCCGCGGCCCCGGTATGGAGCGCAATGACCTGCTCCAGGCAAACGCGGCCATTTTCTCGGTTCAGGGCAAGGCCATGAACGAACATGCCAGCCGTGACATCAAGGTGCTCGTCGTCGGCAATCCTGCTAACACGAATGCGCTGATTGCCCAATCGAATGCGCCGGACCTGAACGCG
>CALDZH010000091.1 GCA_937944275.1 uncultured Woeseiaceae bacterium | reverse complement strand
GCATGCGAAAGCAGTTGTAATCGCGAGTGGCGCATGCAACATCGCTAACAAGCCCCGAGCGTCGCAAGACGTACCAGAGGGAATCGCCTCACTGACCGCTCACGATTTTCGAAATGCGGATCAGTTAGAGCCTGGAGGGGTGCTGATCGTTGGTGCTTCGGCAACCGGCCTGCAATTCGCTGATGAGATTCGCAAGGCAGGCCATGAAGTCACAATCGCAACAGGCGAGCACGTTCGCTTGCCCCGCACCTACCGAGGCCACGATATTCAGTTCTGGATGCATATTACTGGCCTTCTCAATGAGGGCTACGAAGAGGTTGACGATGTGTCCCGGGCACGCGGACTGCCGTCGCCTCAGCTTGTTGGTTCACATGATGCGCAGATTCTGGACCTGAACCGGCTGTCCGACAACAGTGTGAAAATCGTTGGACGGCTTATGGGCATCAGTAATGGCACTGCACAATTCTCGGGATCGCTACGCAACGTCTGCGCGCTAGCCGACCTTAAAATGAACCGTCTGCTTGCTGCCATTGATGACTGGATTGAAAATAACGCGGTTCTATGCGATGCGCCTGAGCGTTTCGAAGCAACTCGTGTGGACGATAATCCCTCGCTGTTGATGGATCTCGAAGGTAACGATATTCGGACGGTCATCTGGGCAACGGGTTTCCGTCCTGACTACAGCTGGCTCGATGTACCCGTACTGGATCGGAAGGGACGCATTCGACACGAAGGTGGCGTGGTCGATGCGCCTGGCATGTACGTACTGGGTTTGCCGATGCTGCGACGCCGCAAATCGAGTTTCATTCACGGTATCGAGGACGATGCGCGCGACCTGATGGCGCACCTGGACCACTTTATCCGTGAAGGCAATATGGGGTCGGGCAGTCGGGCCGCATAGGAGCACGGTTTATGTAAATGTCTGTTTTTTGCGACGGTTGCGCCGTTTCGCGGTAGTGATAGATTGACTTGGACATATCAAAAATTACGTTCAATTCAGCGGGAAATATCATGAACATCGCAACAATTTGCGCAGCCACAAGGTTAGCGTTACTAACCCTCGTTGCTTCACTATTCCTGAGCGCCTGCGGGTCCTCGGGTAGTTCGGATAGCGCGCCGCCTGCAGATCCGCCGCCCGTAGCAACGACCGGTATCGTGGGTATTCTGTTTACGGACGCGCCGACGGACCAATACGACGAAATCAATCTGACGGTCCTTCAGGCCATCCTGATTGGTGCAGAAGAGAAACAGGAATTTGTATTCGAGGGCGAAGAGCCGATCAATCTGCTGGATCTCGAGAATTTCAGCGAACCGGTCATGTTTGGCGAGGTGCAGGCAGGCACCTACACGAAACTCCGCCTGATCGTGGATAAGCTGGAGCTGATACCTGTGGGTGGTGGCGACCCCATTTATCCGAAACTGCCAGGCAACGGCAAAATAGATTTGCTGCAGGCCGATGGTTTTACCGTTTTGCCGGGGCGTACGCTGCTGATGGAAATCGACATGGACGCCAATAAGTCCATCAAGATCACCGGCGCTGGCAACAGCGGCAAAGTAAATTTCCGTCCTGTCGTCAAGGTAAAAATTGTTGATGGCGGCGATCCTCACAAGCTTGCACGCCTCGAGGGGTCGGTAAGTGGTGAGCCGGGGACGCCCGCAGGCGGATTCGTATTATGCGACCTTGACTCGCCTGACTACTGTGTCGATGTGATGACCGACACTACGACGAGTATGTTCGACAATGCGGGATTGGGCACCGTTTTTAATACTTTGTCGGATGGTGACATGGTTGTCGTTATCGGTCGGTATATAACAGACCCGAGCATTGCTCTGAATGCGCTGGTTCTGGAGATTGGCGGAAATGCCGAGCAGGTCCAGGGCAATGTGGTTAGCGACCCGGCAGAGAACAAGTTTCTGCTGGTTGCCGACGACGCCAGCGACCTCGTCGTTGAGCTTCAGCCTGACGGCTCACAGCCGGGCACCAGGTATTTCAATAAAGACGGTGAAGTCGGTGCGGATGCCATCATACTCGGAGTCGATATCGAAGTAGAGGGCGTCAAGCCTGAGAAGGCGGATCCCGAAGACCCGGACCTGATTCGTGCTGCATTGATCTTTGTCGAAGAGGAAGAGGATGAGCAAATCAGCGGCACGATTATCGAACCGATTGTCGAGCCGACAGTGGCCGAGGTCGGGAGCTTCGGCTTGACGCTGACAGGGGGTGGTGACACCTGCGTCAGTGTTAACAGTGATGCAGATATTTTGCTCGTCGATGAAGCTAACTCGGAAGTTACGATGGGTACGTTTGATGATCTCGCCGTTGACCAGTCCGTTGATCTGTTTGGACAGTCGGCTGTTGACAGCTGCTTCATGGCCAATGAAGTAATCGTTGAAGTAGCCGTCACGTCTGAATAAATAACGCCATGCGAGGGCCCGGGTTCACCTGGAACCCGGGCCTTTCTTATAGAACGGGCTCCAGCGGCAGGAGCCGGTTTATCCACATGCGAAAGCGTTTGCCCCTGCTGACGACCGAGTCAGGGTTGAACTCCGACGTCGTCCTCCAGCTGTTTTCAGGCGCGATGTCGCGTTCGATGCTCGCAGTCAATTGGCGCGCGAGTTCAGCGCTGTCGGCCAGCATGCCGACCTCGGTATTCAGGTTCGCAGATCGCGGATCGAGATTGAAGGTGCCGATGAATACTGTCCGGTCATCGATGACCATGCTCTTTGCATGCAGCGCGAACACAGGATCGTTAACAGCAATTTGCGGGTAACGATCGATAAGCTCTTCCTTGATTGCCGGGTGTGGCTTGTATTCGTAGAGTTCAACGCCCGCCTCCAGCAGGTCGTGACGCTGGCCATGATAGCCGCTGAACGCCTGGATATTGTCGGTCGATGCCAGAGAATTTGTCGAAATGCGAATGCGAACGCCGCGTTTTACCAGCTCCTCAAATAACTCTATGCCGCCTTCCGGCATGATCAGGTAGGGCGACTGAATGAGAATGGACGACTCGGCGTTCCTGACAGCATCGATGAGGTATTGCGTCGACTCGCCACCGCCGCTCAAACCCAGATCGCCTTTGTTCTTGCCCGGTATATCGCTGATAAATATTACGTGTTCCCAGGACATCGCCTGTAAGAGTCCTGGAAATAATCGTGGCGCTGACACAATGGCAAAACGAACTTGCGGGTCGAAGTTTTTCGGGTCCGTCGCGTACGCATGCAGTTCGCGCGTTCGTTGTGCCACGTCATCCGCCGTGATGCCCAGGCCCTCGTCCTCGAGAATTGCCTCCACCGAATGGACAAACGGGCTGTTCCAAAACTCTTCGAAGTTCTCGCTCATTTCAGAGACGGCTGGCCCCAGGAGAAGAACATCGCGATCGCGGAAGTTGTAAGTGTGATTGAAGTCGAAGTATTCGTCGGCCATGTTGCGCCCGCCCGTAATACCGGCGATACCATCGAATATCGCGGTCTTGTCGTGCATACGCTGATTGACCATGCGGAAACTCGTGACGGCGTTTTTTAAACGCTGCCACCAGTTGACGCCTACGGAGATGTTCGGGTTATAGATGCGGATTTCCGCGTTCGGATGAGCAGAAAGAAGCAGCAGGGTTTTGCCTTGGGCGTCAACGAGGAGGTCATCGACGAGCACGCGGACTCTTATGCCGCGCTCTGCGGCTCGTAGAAGCTGTTCGGCGGCCAGCGTCCCGACGTTGTCGGTGCTCCAGATGAAATACTGCACATCAATCGTATGCGCTACATTTTGTGTCAGCCATGCACGGCCAATGAGCGATTCTTCTCCTTTCTCGAGAATGTAGACACCGGTTCTCTCCGACATGCGCTCTTCACATTCCGCACAGTTCTCACTGAGCCACGCAGGCAGAGACTGCGCTGCAGCATGCGCGCAAAAAGCGAGAAGCAGCAGTAGGACGGTTGCAAGTTTGTTATGGGGTGCGCGCATATATTAATCTTATAGTGTTATGGTTGCCTCGTCCGGGCTGTCGATGAAGGAACGCGTATGCGGATTTGGTCTATGGCCAGCGACATGGCTGCGAAAACGCCTCCCGAGCGAAATCGCTACGTTGATTTCTTGCGCGCAGTCTCAATCCTGGTGGTCGTAGTCGGACACTGGTTGATAGCAACGGCCTGGTATGTCGACGGCGAACTGACACCGGGTCACCTGCTGAAGTCCCATGCACAGTATCAGTGGCTCACGTGGCTGTTCCAGGTAATGCCGATTTTCTTCATTGTTGGTGGCTACTCGAACGCTGTCTCGCTGGAGAGCGCTAAACGCAAAGGGCAGGGCTACGCGGACTGGCTCGTGACTCGATTGCACCGCCTGATGTCGCCGCTGCTCGTGTTGGTCATCGCGTGGGCGTGCGTTGCCGGTGTCATGACGCTCATGGGCGTGCGACCGGTCGTTATCGAGTTCACATCGCAAGCCGCACTGATTCCAACCTGGTTCCTGGCCATCTATATCACGCTCGTCCTGCTTGCTCCGGTTGCGTACAAATTCTGGCGGCGGTTCGGATTTTTGTCCTTCTGGATCTTCGTCGGGCTTGCGGCGCTGGTCGATGTGCTGTTCTTCGCTGCCGACATTCGGTGGCCTGGTTGGACGAACTATTTCTGGGTGTGGCTCGGCGTTCACCAGCTTGGGTTTGCCTGGCGAGACGGCCGCATGGGAAGTGCAGGCAAGCTGCTCATTTATTCAGCGTTGGGTTTTGCGGTTCTTTATTCGTTAGTTCACTGGGGGCCGTATCCGCAGGCAATGGTTGGCTCGCCGGACAAAGGCTTGAGCAATACGCTGCCGCCGAAAATTGTGCTGATGGCGCTTGGCGTATTTCAGTTCGGCCTGCTGCTGGCCCTCGAACAACCAATGCGGCGAGTCCTATCTGGCGCGCGTTTGTGGACCGCGACGGTCCTGATCAACAGCATGATCATGACTGTGTATCTCTGGCACATCACGGTCATGGTTATCTTCGGTTCCGTACTTTACCTGTCGGGTGGGTTTGGCCTGGGCGTTGAACCCGGAACCAGTGGCTGGTGGGCGACTCGACCGGTCTGGATTGGTGTCTTGCTGGTACTGTTGTTGCCCGTTGCACTATTGCTTTCACCACTGGAACGGCGTGGGCGCAAACCGGATTCTCCGGCGCCGCCAGCGGCTCGACAGGTCATTGGCGCGGTCCTCGCGTGCCTTGGTATTGCGCTACTTGCTATGTGGGGTTTTGGTGGTGGTCCGTTGCCCTGGCTCGACGTCGCTGCGTTCGGGCTGATAATCGTCGGCGCCGGCCTGAGCGGTTTGTTGTCTCGCTAAACAGTCGGGCGGAAAGAGTACATCACTCGAAACGTGGTGACCTAGTCGAACCAGCGACTCCAGAAATGAATGCGGCTGTGGCTGAGACGCAGCGCCTGTTTAACGACTGCCTCATCGAGTACGTCGCGATGCGGTACGCTAAACGGCGTATTGATTTCACCGAGATGACGGGCATGCCGCCGAATCGCCATGTCCGCCATGTAGTAACCATGGTTTTCAAGAATCTTCGTTTCGGCTTTGGTGAATGAGTCCATGTCAGTGCGAATCTCGCCGATCAGCGACCGCTGAATATCCTCGGAGTATCCGTACCAGTCTACCTCGAGCCTTTCCAGTTCGCTGGCAAATTCCTCACTGCAGTCTTCGCAGAAGTTTCTCTTCAGGCTGGCGAGTCGCCAGAATGCGCCGGTTGGCTTGTCTGTTACACGGCGGTTGCGCATGAAGCAGTCGTCGTCGCCGGACAGCGCGCAGGGTGAGGGCCCGTCATCATCCCGAACCGTCTGATAGTGCCGGTGCAGACGGCGAATGATCGAGCGTCTGCGTAGTGCACCGACCTGGTTTCTGCCGATATCAACATAGCGCATGATCCTGGAGCCGAACCACTTTGGGACCTTGAAATCAAACGGCGTTCCGGCATCGGAAATCAGTACCACCTTGTTGCTGTTCCACACCGGTTCCATGCCGGTGTTGTCGTAGACGCCGCCGTCCGTCAGGTGGCCGATGGTCCGGCCGTCTTTCTTGACCTTGATAGGTCCGAAGATGGGCGGGAAGCACGCAGACGCAGCAACGGCTTCCGCGATTGTCATGGCCTTCGGCGTCGAGTATGTGCCGACGTGTTCTGCGGTGAATCGCCACGGGGTACCTTTCTCGATATTCGTTGCAAGAAAGATGAACTCGATACTGTCATGCGTTTTCGCGGGCAGCTCGACGAGCCGACGAGCACCGATACGTTTGCGGAACGCTTTCTCCAGTCCCCGTGCGCGTGGTGCGGGCCAGGCCCAGTTCCAGGCAATGTGCCGCATCAGAAGCCCGGTACGAATGTCTTTGCGCGTCAGCTGCCGGAACGGCGCTGAAACCTCGGCTTCCCAGTCATCGAATGCAAGCTGTACGGAATCGCGTTCCAACATGCGGTGAGCAAGAAATCCAGCCAGGATGCTGCCGCCGGATACGCTCGAAAGCCGCGTTATCTGTTGCAGGATGCCGAGTTCGTGCAACCGGCGCGTGACGCCGAGATGAAATAGGCTGGCGCGATACCCGCCGCCAGACAATGCCAGGCCTTGTCCACTCAGTTGCCTGCCCATGTTAAAGGCCGGTGCAGGCGGGCCCGACAACATTCACGTGTCGAGGTAGTGACTCCATATGCCGTAAATATCTCATATTTTTAGGGGTTTGCCGGTATAGTGCTGAGCCCGGTCTTGCCCGACCATTCGCAAATCGTATTAATTCAACGCAGGTTGTACTCAGAAAATGAACAAACATGTCTATTCCTTCGTCGATGGTGACGGCAAAAACAAGAAACTTCTTGGTGGTAAAGGCGCAAATCTGTGCGAAATGACGCAGATAGGCATTAACGTGCCGCCGGGCTTCGTGATCACGACCGAGGCCTGCCTCGATTACCTCGAGGGCAACACATTGCCCGACGACCTCATGGCCGAGGTCGGGGCGCAAATCTCGCAGTTGGAGAAGGACACCGGGAAGACCTTCGGCAGGGGTACTGACCCATTGCTGGTTTCCGTGCGTTCAGGTTCGGCACTGTCGATGCCCGGCATGATGGACACCATTTTGAATCTCGGTCTGAATAAAGAAACGCTCGCAGGCCTTATTGAACAGACTGGTGACGCGCGCTTTGCCTACGACGCTTATCGTCGTTTCATTCAGCTATTCGGCAAAGTGGCACTCGGGATCGAGGACGAACATTTCGACAAGCATTTTGATGCTGTCAAAAAACGCGTGGGCGTCAAAGCTGATGTTGGACTTGAAGCGGACCATCTCAAGGAGATCAGCGACAGGTTCCTGGACGTTGTTCAACGGCAAACGGGAAGCGAGTTTCCGCACGATGTCATGTTGCAGTTGCAACTTGCGGTCGAATCCGTATTTCGCTCATGGATGGGCAAGCGCGCCGTCGACTATCGCCGCGAATTTCATATCACCCCGGATATGGCGAATGGTACTGCCGTAAATGTCCAAACCATGGTTTTCGGTAACAAGGGCGACGACTGTGCGACGGGCGTTGGCTTCACACGCAATCCGGGTACTGGCGAAAATGAGATGTTTGGCGAATACCTGACGAATGCGCAGGGCGAAGACGTCGTCGCCGGTATTCGTACGCCGAAGCCATTGCAGGAAATGGAAACCGAAATGCCGGAGCAATATTCGCAGCTCGTGGCATTGCGCAATACGCTCGAAGAGCATTACCAGGAAGTGCAGGATTACGAGTTCACGATCGAGAAAGCCACGCTGTACTGTCTGCAGACGCGCAACGGCAAGATGAATGCGGCCGCCACCGTTAAGACCTCGGTCGATATGTATGGGGAAAAATTGATTACACGTGACCAGGCATTGCTGCGTGTCCCGCCCGATCTGCTCGAACAGTTGCTGCACCCGCGGCTCGACCCTTCCAGCATGATCAAGCCGATCGCGTTGGGGCTCCCGGCATCGCCCGGCGCCGCGTCCGGCAAATGCGTGTTTGATGCCGACCTGGCCGAGAAGATGGGCAACGAGGGCGAGGAAATAATGCTGGTACGTGAGGAAACACGTCCAGAGGACATTCATGGATTCTTCGCCGCACAGGGCATTCTGACAAGTCGGGGTGGCAAGACGTCACACGCGGCTGTAGTCGCTCGCGGCATGGGCAAGCCCTGCGTCGCCGGTGCCGAGGGAATTGTCGTCGATGTTGCAACACGGACGGCGCGTATCGGTGATTCCGTTATTCACGAGGGTGACGTAATTACGATCGATGGCGCAACCGGTGAGGTGTTCCTCGGCGCAATCCCGACGATACCTGCAGATTTCTCGGATGAACTCGGGGTCTTGTTGGGCTGGGCGGATGAGACGGCTCAACTGAAGGTCATGGCGAATGCCGACACACCCGATGCTGCGACCTCGGCACGTGAATTTGGTGCCATGGGTATTGGACTTTGTCGCACCGAGCGCATGTTCAATGCAGTTGACCGGTTGCCAATCGTCATCGACATGATCCTGGCGAACGATAAGGATGATCGCAAGGCCGCGCTGGCGCGCTTGTTGCCAATCCAGCGTAAAGACTTTGTAGAAATATTCACGGCAATGGCGCCAAACCCCGTAACGGTTCGCTTACTCGATCCACCGATGCACGAGTTCCTGCCGACCGAGCACGACCTGCTCGAGCAGATAGAAAATCTGAACGTGTATCGCAGGATTGTGCGTGGCCGGAACACGGCGATAGCGACGCTCGATCATGCCATCGAGCTACCGGACGCACTCGAAGAACTCAACGAAGAGTTCGTTAACGATGCACTGGCCCGCAAGGAGCGTATGTTGCGGAAGGTTCGCGAGCTGGAAGAAGTGAATCCGATGCTTGGTCATCGTGGTGTCCGTCTGGGAATCACGTATCCGGAGATTTACGAGATGCAAATCCAGGCGGTGCTCGAGGCTGCGATGGAGTGTGCAAAGCAAGGCGTCGATGTTCGTCCTGAAATCATGGTGCCGCAGGTAATAACGCTGCAGGAGATCCAGCACGTAAAACGGACCGCGGACAGGCTCGTTAAGACTCTCGAGGCAGAGTCGGGCAAGAAGCTTAACTACAAGTTTGGCACAATGATCGAGACTGTGCGTGCGTGCACGCGCGCCTGGCATCTCGCGGACATTGCCGAATTCTTCTCATTCGGTACTAATGATCTCACGCAAGCAACGTTCTCGTTCTCGCGTGAGGACGCCGAGAACAAGTTCTTGCCGATGTACAACGAAATGGGTGTCCTGCAGGACAATCCGTTCGAGGTGCTCGACACGAAGGGTGTTGGCAAGCTGATCAAGATGGCCGTTACGAGCGGACGTGAACAACGCGAGGACCTGAAGATTGGTATCTGTGGAGAGCAGGGCGGGCACCCGGACTCGATTCAGTTCTGCCATGACGTTGGCTTGAATTACGTGTCGTGCTCGGGACCGCGCGTACCCGTTGCGAGGCTGGCGGCAGCGCAGGCAAAACTCAAAAGCTAGAACGTCTCCTTCAGGATGTTCTCTGGAACTGCAGTGTTTGCATGCGCCGCAGGATGCTGTCTAACGTACGTATCGCGGCGAGGATGTGTGGGCCCTTGTTGAGCATGACGCAGTCGGCGCGCTGTGACTGGGCAGCATCGGTAATCTCGGCGCGAGAGGGCAGGCCCTTCTTGGCCTCCTGTTCGAGGACCTGTGTTGCCCACATAACCGGAACACGGGCAGCGTCACATATCCACAGGATTTCTTCCTGCAGTTCAGCGAGGCTGTCCCAACCACATTCCACCGCGAGGTCGCCGCGCGCGATCATGACGGCGACGGGATACCTGCGCATTGCTGCAAGCACCAGTTTGGGCAGATTCTTGAACGCTTTCTTCGTTTCTACCTTGACGACGAGCCCGAGTCTTTTCGCCGACAGCTTGTCGAGTTCAGCCAATAGCAGTTCGATGTCTTTCGGTTTGCGTATGAAGGAAAGGCAAACCGCATCGGCATGTTCTGCGATAAACGCGAGGTTTGTCTTATCTGTCGCGGTCAGACCAGCAAGCTTGATGTCACTCTTTGGGAAGTTGATGCCGCGTTGACCCCGCAGTCTACTTCCGGTTGGCTTGGCTTTCGTGATTTTGACGTCAATTTGTCTATCATTGATGTCGCGAATTACGCCCGAAATCTTGCCGTCGTTGAGAGAGATCGTCTCACCCGGAGACAAGTATTCGAACACTTCAGGCTGCTGGCAGGCAATATGCGCCGGCTCGAGGATCACGCCATCAGCATTTTCCTTTGCCGGTTCGCCAGGAACGTTGTCGCTATGGATGATGAGCGTGTCACCGATATGCAGCAAAAGAGGCCGCTCCACGGCCGGTAATTCGCCGACTTCGTAAACGAGTTTTTCGCCGGATTCCTTGCGCTTGAGTAGCAGCTTCGTGCCGGTCGCCAGGTACGCGCCCTGGAACGCCTCGAGCACCAGGCCCTTGTCATCCTTGACCGAGACATTAAGGCGTCTTTTCTTGCCGCGCGTGTCCTTGAAACGTACCTCATCGCCTTCCTGGGCGAGCTCGATGCACTCGCGTGGCACCGGGATCACGGCGACTTTGGTACCGCGCTGCAGAACATCCTCAGGTATCAGGCGAATGCGGCGGGGTGCGATGACGCGGCCCATCGGGTCGCGCTTTGGTCGAATATGTATTACGCGCGGACCGGGTTTCAATTCGCCGGTGCGAAGCTTCGGTCCGGAAAGATCCATGATGACGCGACATTCCTTATCGGCATCGGATGCGGCCTGATGTACGTTGTTGATCATGCGTATCCAGGCATCAGCGTCATCGTGTGCGCAATTGATTCGGGCGATGTTCATTCCGGCCGCGATCATCTCGGTCACGAGCATCGCGTTGTCGGCGGCCTCCGACGGCAGCGTTACCATGATGCTTACATCCCGGCCAGCCGGGCTGGGGCCAAGGATTGCCTGCCGGTGCGCATCGGCAGTTGGATTGCGCCGTTGCAACAAACTCGTTAATTCGCCGGAATCGGAATCACCACGTCCGGCCAGGTGCTCCAATGCTCGATGCACAGCTGCGACGGATGCCAGGACATTGCGCTCTGCATGTGCCAGCGATGACAGGCCCAATTTGCGCAGATCATTCCGCAGTTCATGAGTAATTGATTTGCGCAGAGCCAGGTAGTGCACGAGGTTTCTCGCGCCTTCTTGAAATTCCGGGTGAACACCGGAAAGTTCTTCCGCATACTTCGATTCGAGCACGCCGGCACGCTCCCGAATGGTTTCGAGTTGCGCGCTTAACTGGTCGATGTCGGCGTGGCTTGCCATTGAATTCTCCCCACAGCATTGTTGTAAGGTATTTTCCCTGCGGGTGCAGTTATGGTTTCCACCTATGCTTGCCCATCGTGTACCTTGCTAGATTAGTCGCGGAGAAAAAATATATGGCAAAAGTACTCTTACTCTATTCGACCACGGACGGACACACCGTGGAGATATGCAAACGCCTTGCGTCCGTGATCGAGAATGCTGGCGACATTGTCGATATCGAGAATCTTAAAGACGGTCCGACACTCGAAGGCCGCGAGTTCGACAAGATAGTGATTGGCGCAAGCATCAGGTATGGCAAGCACCAACCGCTGGTCTACAAGTTCATAAAGACCAATCAGTCAACGCTTGAAGCGCATCCGAATGCGCTGTTTTCCGTCAACGTCGTGGCGCGCAAGCCCGAGAAGAACACGCCCGAGACTAACCCCTACCTGCAAAAATTTCTGCAACAGATCGACTGGGTTCCGCAGAATCTCGCCGTGTTTGCCGGCAAGATCGTGTATCCAGAGCTTGGTCCGTTCGACCGGACCATGATTCGCTTCATCATGTGGATGACCAAAGGACCGACCGACCCGACCGGCACCTACGAGTTCACGGACTGGAACAAGGTCGAGGAGTTCGGTCGGATGGTTGCAGGCTTATAAGTAGTCGGCGTAAGCGGAGGCGTATTTGGCCGCATTATCGCCCGAGATAACAACAGCTGTTCCCCTGTGAGCCGCGCCCCACTCGGTAGCGGCATGCAGCGCCGCGCCTGTGGTAGGACCTACGAGCATACCGTCGCTGCGCGCAATGCGGATCCCGGCCTCGAATGCCTCATCATCGGTAACCGAGACAAATTCATCGATGACATCGCGGTCGAGGATTTTCGGAAAGTGCTCTTCAGGAAGTCCGGTCACGCGCTTGAGGCCGGACAGTCTGTGATGCCGCAATGCCGGCTCCACGCCAATGATCTTGATGTTGGGATTGCGTTCCTTGAGATACCTGCCGACACCGGTGATTGTGCCGCCGGTGCCAATTCCGGCAAAGAAGTAATCAATATCGCCGCCCGTTTGCCGCCAGATCTCGGGGCCTGTCGTGCAGTAATGCGCGGCAACGTTGAGTTCGCTTTCGTACTGGTTGGGACTCACGTACTTGCCACGGTAGGCGGCGCTTTCCACCATGCTCTTAACAACACCGCGTGCCCCCTCTGACGGGTAGATCGGGCACAGCTCGTCTTCGACTTCAATAAGCTCGGCACCGAGAAAACGTAGCTGGGCCTTTTTTTCCTCTGGTGCACCATCAGGTACCGCGATCTCGATTGGTATGCCCTGTGCATTGGCCAGCGCGGCCAGGGCAATGCCGGTGTTGCCCGCGGACGGCTCCACGAGCGACTGCCCGTTGTCGAGTTGCAGGTTCTTCAGCATGAAGTGAGCTGTCCGATCTTTGATGGATCCAAACGGGTTCATCCCCTCGAGCTTCACCAGGAGCTCAAAATCGGCATTGGAATTGAATCGCGCGCCTACGCGAACCATTGGCGTCGGGTTGTCCGGCCCGGGAATGAGGTCGACGATGCTGTCGTAGACCTCGTCCCGTCTGGGAAACAGGGTTTTAACGTTTGCGTTCATGGGACGACCGAGTCTATAGAGAGCGGCGAGACAATCGCCAGACTCGTTCGTTATACCGGTATGCAAAAAGTGCATATCGCCTTTTTCTAGACAGCGAGTCCTGCTGCATGGCCGGACGACCAGGCCCATTGAAAATTGAAACCGCCGAGGTGGCCCGTAACGTCGACAACCTCACCGATGAAGTACAAGCCAGGCTGCTTGTGAGCTTCCATGGTCTGCGACGAGAGCTCGTTGGTGTCCACGCCGCCGAGCGTCACCTCGGCCGTACGATAACCCTCGGTTGCAGCTGGTTTGACAAGCCAATGTTGCAGGTCGCCTGCAATCCGCGCCAATGAATCATTGCTGATCTCGCCCAGCGGAGTCTCGGCGTAATCGGGCCACAAAAGGTCCTGAAGCTCGACCACCAGTGCGCGCGGCAGGTGGTTGCTGAGAATTGTTCGTAGCTGCAAACGTGGCTGGGAGATCTTAGCCGCTAACAGTATCCCGACGGGGTCGAATCCGGGCAACAGGTCGATCTCGATGTCTTCTCCCGGGCGCCAATAACTCGAGGCCTGCAATATGGCAGGACCGCTCAGTCCGCGATGAGTGAACAGGATGTCCTCGTTAAAGGATGCTTTTCCTGCGCTGACCGAAGCAGCTGTGCTTACTCCGGACAGCCGTTCCGCGAGCTCCTGCACGGCTCCGGTCAATGTAAATGGAACGAGGCCGGCGCGGGTAGCAAAAACATTGAGGCCAAACTGACGCGCAATCCCATAGCCGAAGCCTGACGCACCCATTTTCGGTATCGACAAGCCACCGGTCGCTATTACCAGTTTGCTGCTGGTGAATTCTTCCTTGTCCGTTGTGACGGTGAAGATTTCGTTGGAGTCCACCTTTACGATCGAACAGTTTGTCTCGATGCGTACGTTCACCTCCTTACATTCGCGCAGGAGCATTGCGACGATGTCCTTCGATGAGTTGTCACAGAACAACTGGCCGGCGGTCTTTTCGTGATATGGAATACCGTGCTTTTCGACGAGGGCAACGAAATCGTGTTGTGTGTATCGCGACAGTGCCGATTTGCAAAAATGCGGATTATGCGAGAGGAAGTTCTCAGGTTCGCAGTAGAGGTTCGTAAAATTGCATCGACCACCTCCCGACATCAGGATTTTCTTCCCAATCTTGTTGGAACCCTCGAGCACGATCACATTGCGGCCGCGCCCGGCTGCCGTGATTGCGCACATGAGACCTGCCGCACCTCCGCCAATTATCAGGACATCGGTCATGTCGGAAGAATAGCAGGCAGCCACGGTTTTCTCCGCTAAGTGCCCGGTTTTGTTCTTTGCGATTCCGGGGCTTGCGTTCTATTTAATGGTGCGTGAATTCGCCGCGCACGGAAAACCTTTTTCGCAAGAACGCCATCGACTCGTTAACAGCGAAGCAGGATGGTCGACCGATCGCTGTCATGCCCAGACCGTGGGCCTGGCTGTCATTTCTATGTATCGGCATTTGTACCGCCACATGTGCTTTCTGCTGGAATACACAGTATGCGCGCAAGGAAACCGTGCGCGGCTGGCTGGTCTCGGAGCAGGGCGTCGTGCGCGTTACTCATAGCAACTCCGCAATCGTAGAGAGTGTTAAGAGGAAGGCGGGAGATAGCGTGCGGCGAGGCGACACAATTGCACGCTTCTCCAATGAGGAAACGCTCGGCAATGGTGAGGCATTTGCAAGCGGCATTCTTGCCGAACTGCACGATGAGCTTGCGCAAACGGACTCTCGCGAACTTTTGCTGCGTGAAGAGGTTACGGCGAAGCATGCGGCGCTTGACCAGCAGGTCCGTGGTATAGCGCATGAGATCGCCGATACCAAGGAGCAGATGCGCGAGCAGCATGCGCGTGTTACTCGCGCTGCAGCGAATCTGGACAGGCTTAAACTTGCGCGGGATAGTGGTGCGCTGACCGAAACGGAGTTTCTCAGGCAACAAGATGAGGTAGCTGCCATGCGCCTGTCGATGGGCAGGCTGCGGCAGGAATCCAGCAAACTCAATCGCGAGCGACAGCAGCTCCTGGCCGCACAATCCGGCTTGAGTTTTGAGTTGAAGAACGGCCTGGCTTCATTGGCTACGGCACGCGCCGAACTGCGTCAACGTATTACTATTCAGGAACAACGTCGCCTCGTTGTGCTGCAAGCACCAATCGACGGCACCCTGGCTACGCTCGATGTTGTCGCCGGTACCCGCGTTCGGCCACAGCAGCTAATAAGCACAATCGTGCCCGAACGATCACAGCTGGCTGCCGACGTCTATGTTCCTTCTCGCGCGATCGGGCTGATCAAGGAAGGGCAGACGGTACAGCTTCTCTACGACGCCTTCCCGCATGAACAGTTTGGGGTCGCGAGCGGAAGAGTTGATTCCATTGCGGGATTTGTCTCGTTGCCAGCAGACGTGCCACAGACCTTTGGCGTTCGTGAGGCATCCTACAAAGTGAGAATAGCAGTGGACGCAGATCACGTTACCGATCAGACAGGCCGTTATGCATTGCGGCCGGGCATGCTTCTGGCTGCGGAGGTCGTTCTCGAAAAGCGCACGCTTGCGCAGTGGCTGCTTGCGCCGTTACGGGCTCGTTTCTAGATGTGGCTACCCAAGGATCCCTGGTTGAACCTGTCCGGCATGCGCAGGCTTCCTGTCGTGCGCCAAGCCGCCGTAACAGAGTGCGGCATTGCTTGTGTAGCGATGATCGCCCAGTACTTCGGAAGCGGGGATGACCTCGTAAGTCTGCGTCGCCGGTTTGGCGTATCTCTTAAAGGGGCGACGTTGAAATCTCTCATGAATATGTGCGAATCGATGTATTTGTCTGCGAGGGCAGTCCGCTGTGGCCTGGTCGAACTGCGGCAACTGCGGACCCCGTGTGTACTGCATTGGGAACTTAGCCATTTTGTTGTCCTGCGAAAAGTGGCAGGTAGCCACCTGGTGCTCCATGATCCGGCACGTGGGCTGGTTCGTGAATCCTATGCTGATGCCGACCGGAAATTCACCGGGGTGGCGCTGGAGCTTCTTCCAACCCCCGAATTCCGGCGCAAAAAAAAAGTTAGGCGCCTTCACCTGCGTGACTTGATCGTGATTGACCAGGGATTCGCGACATCGGCGTCCGCAGCGATGTTGTTTGCGTTGGTATCCGAGTCCTTACTTCTCGCCATGCCCATGTATTTGCAGACTGTAATCGACCAGGTGTTGATGCGGGGCGATCACCTTCTGCTGAGCACATTGGTGCTGGCGTTTGGCTTACTGGCCGCCTTTCAGATATTTGCCGGCGCCATGCGCCAATTGACGTTTCAGTTCCTGTCCCAGACTACGGTATTCAGTCTCCTGTCCCGGGTCATGCGGCATCTGTTACGACTGCCTGTTTCGTATTTTCGCGCGAGGAGACTAGGCGATATTCAGCAGCGCATGCAGTCGCTGGTCAGAATTCAGGAATTCGTGACGCAATCAGCACCCGCCATGGTGCTGGACGCGTTCTTTCTGATTCTCGTGTCCACAATGATGCTGGTGTATCAACCGGTACTGACGTTGGTTGTCGTGTTGATAGCCCTGGCTTACGCACTATGGCGCACGTTCATTTTTCGTACGACTCTGGAGCAGGCGAACCGGCTGGTCCATGCCGAAGCAGCAACACAAACACATCTGCTTGAGTCATTACGGGCCGTTCAATCTATCAAGATGATGGCGGGAGAACGGAACCGAACCGTTGACTGGCAACACACGCTGGCGCGGCGCATCAATATGTACATACGCATTGGCAACCTGCGGATCGTGGATGGTGTCATTCACCAGGTTCTTTTTCAGGGACTCCATATTGGTGTTGTTTACGTGGCTGCCCGAGAAGTAATGATCGGCAAGATGTCGATCGGGATGACCGCAGCTTTTGTTGCGTATACCGGTATGTTTGCGACTCGCGCCAGCGGCGTAATCAACCGTGTCTTCGAATACCGTCTGCTGAAGGTCCCGCTCGACCGTCTCGCCGACATTGTTTTCCACGAAACAGAGCCTTGTACCGGGGAGACCGCCAGGACAAACAGATTCACAGGATCCTTGCAGGCCAGAGCGCTGACGTTTGCTTATTCGGGTGATGATCAACCCGTGCTGCGCGATTGTTCGATCAGTGCTGCCAGTGGTGAATTCATAGTCTTGCGCGGGCGCTCCGGCAGCGGCAAGAGTACTTTGTTACGAATTCTTGCCGGGCTGGAGGAACCATCGGCCGGGGCTTTATTTTTCGATGGTCGACCTGCCGCCGATTGGCCATTGCACGAGTTGCGGGGCTGGGTCGCGACGGTATTTCAGGACGATGCCCTTATTTCCGGGACAATAGCGGAAAATATTGCGCTGTTCAGTACCGAGTTCGATGTGGAGCGAATGCGCTGGGCAGCAAGAAGGGCTGTTGTCGATATGGATATCGAGGCGATGCCCATGGACTATGAAACGCGAATCGGCGATCTGGGTTCAGCCCTCTCCGCGGGGCAGATGCAGCGCATCCTTCTGGCACGAGCGCTGTATCGCAGACCGCGGCTACTGCTGCTTGATGAATTCACGAGCGGGCTGGATGAGAACACCGAAAGGCTGGTCGTTGCCTCAGTTTCGCGCCTGCGAGCTACTCGCGTCGTTGTTACGCACAGTGAGACAGTGACGCGGGCCGCCGACCGGGTATTCGAATTAGCCGGTCAGCGGCTCGCACAGAAGTGACAGCGCGGTATTTGCGACAGGCCCGGGACAGCGTAAGTGCGCAACGCGGCGACATATTTCTTCGATGTTCCCCCCAACGCTTCTTAAAGCACAGCAAGAACAGCTATCATGGGTGCCATGTTCAAACAAATTCGTTTCTTGGTCTTGTGCGCCGCGATCCTGATCGCGGGGGGGTGTGGACAGAGCGATGAAGCCCCGTCGCCGGAAATGCAGCGTTATACATTCAAGCATAACGAGTCATTACGCGAATACTTCGTATTTTTGCCGTCGAGCTACGATGGGGAACGCGAGTTACCCGTAGCGATTTTCATGCACGGGTACGGTGGTACAGCGACCGGGACCGAGGCTGAGGTCACCCAGGGACTTAATCAGTATGCCGAGGAATACGGCTATGTCATGGTGTATCCACAGAGCACCTGGTTCATGTCGAGTGCAGATGGCGGCGAGCCGTGGGAAGTGACGAGCTGGAATCATATTTCAGACGGCTTCGACACCGGTCCCGCAGGTCCGATATGCACTGAAGACGCCACGCGTTACCCATGCCCTCCCGAGTGCGGGGATTGTGGGCGGTGCGGCTGGACTTCCTGCCACGATGATGTCGGTTTCCTGAAAAACCTGCTCGATCTTGTCGTCGCAGACTTTGCAGTAACGGAAGACAGGATTTTTGTCGCCGGGTTCAGCAACGGAGCCATGATGGCCAACCGCTTCGGGTGTGAGGCAGCAGGCCGAATTGCCGCCGTGGCCCTGATAGGTGGACGCGTCGAACCCGGGTTTGAATGCACTCCGTCTCGACCAATACCGATGTTGCAGGTCAACGGAGGCCAAGATGAATCCGTACCAGCTGATGGCAGCCGAAGTGAGTCTGGCTACTTCTTTGCAAGCACCACGTCCATCACGAAATTCTGGACCGACGGCGCTGCCTGTGCCGCAGATCCTCAGTCCTGGGTATCACCCGTGGTTTCACAAGATGAAGCACGTTGCACGATAGCCTGCGCCGACTCGGCTGCGCCGGTGATCGACTGCCTGTGGCCAGAAGGAAACCACCGGTGGCCGGGCACGGCTGATTTTCGCGGAAGCAACGGCTATTGCGTAACAAAACTGCAGGCGGCGAGCATGCCGGATCAAACGATCTGTATCGCGCCCGAGAAGAATACGAATTTCTGGGGGTCTCGACTGCTATTCGAGTTCTTCAGAGCAGTTGCCCACGGATCTGTCTAGCAGCTGCGAGTGACGTAAACAGCCGCGACATCATTATCGGCGTCGAAAGCGTGTTATCGTTATGCGGGTTGTCGCCTGCCACTATAAGAAATGGACATAACTGCTCTCGATAGCCTCCGCATAGTTCTCGACCCAATAGGACAAACCGGTGTTGCACTTGCGCTGATGCTCGTCATGTTCAG
>CALDZH010000090.1 GCA_937944275.1 uncultured Woeseiaceae bacterium | reverse complement strand
CCAAGTTTCGTCTGGCCGTTTCTGAATTACGGACGCATTCGCAACAGCGTTCGCGTCCAGGATGCGCGCTTGCAACAGGCGCTCATCGCGTACAAGGAGACGGCATTGCAGGCCGCAAGAGAAGTTGAGGACGCGATGGTCGCGTTGGAAGGAGCGCGGCATCAGGACGATCTGCTGCGTCAAACCGTCGACACGGCGCTGCGGTCTACCGAGGTCGCGCAATTGCGATTTAACGAAGGCTTCGCCGATTACCAGCGTGTTTTGTCAGCACAGCAGGCTTTGTTCGCGCAGCAAAGTCGCTTCGTGTCCAACAAGAGCAAGGTCGTAGGCAGCTACATTGCGCTGTACGTGGCGCTCGGCGGTGGCTGGCAGGTACGTTACGAGTCCGAATTGATTGACGCCGAGACGCGTGAAGCAATGTCGGAGCGCAGCAATTGGGGCGACCTGATCGAGTCGACAGAAAGCGCCGTTAGTGGAAAAACACAATGACTGAAGATCAGCAAACAGATGAACCTAAGGTAGATTCAGCGCAGGCGCCGGAAAAAGATCCGGTACGGAGCTGGACTATACGAATACTGGTGCTTTGCGTCGTACTGCTATTTGCGTATCTCGTTGCAGATCGCATTACGCCGTATTCTTCCCAGGCACGCGTGCATGCGCAGGTGGTACCGATAGCGGCGGACGTGTCGGGCGCGGTCACAGACGTGTTGGTCGAGAACAATCAGTTCGTGAACGAAGGCGATGTGCTGTTTCAACTCGACGATGAGCGCTATCGGTTCGCGGTAGCGAGCGCCGAGGCGAGCTTGCAGTCAGCTCGCCAGGCAACCGGCGCATCTGCCGCGGGTGTTGATGCAGCAGAAGCCGGTGTTCGCTCGGCGCAGGCTGGGTTCGTGCGTGCGGAACAGGATGCAGTACGACTGCGTCGCATCAAGAAACAGGATCCGGGTGCGCTCTCGGACCGTCGCCTGGAGTCAGCCGAAGCATCGTTAGCGGTTGCACGACAGCAACTTGCTGCGGCACGCGCCAATCTCGAACAGGCACGACAAAACCTCGGCGACGTGGGCAACGACAATTCGCGCATTCAGCAGGCACAGGCTGCGCTTGAAACCGCGCAGCTGAACCTCGCACGCACCAAAATTGTTGCCCCTGCCGCCGGCGTGGTGACCGATGTGCGGGTCGATCGCGGCAATTTTGCCGGTGCTGGCGCGCCGCAAATGACCTTCATCTCGACCGATGACGTTTGGGTACAGGCGGATCTCACTGAGAACAACCTTGGCCACGTCGACCAGGGCGATCCGGTTGGTCTTATTTTTGATGTCTTCCCCGGGCGGGTGTTCAAAGGCACGGTGCGCACCACGGGCTTCGGCGTCGCCGTCGATAGCGCGCCGCTCGGCAGCCTGCCAACGATTAATAACAACCGCCAGTGGTTGCGTGATGCGCAGCGGTTCCCGGTCGTCGTCAGTTTCGAGATGTCGCCGGACGATATGCGCAAGCTGAAAGTCGGCTCCCAGGCATCAGTCACCATCTACGCGAGCGACAACTGGCTCTTCAACGCGCTCGGCAGATTCTACATGCGAATTGGAAGCATATTGTCGTATGCCTACTGACGTAGCATCGCCAGCGGCTCCCGGACTGGGGATCGCCAATACGCGAGTCCTGCGCCTTGCTTTTGGTACAGCACTTTCACTCTGGATTTCCCAGGCTGTCGGCTGGAGCATCTCCTACATCGCGCCTGTCATTACGATGTTTCTCCTCGCTATGCCGATCGCTCGACCCAAGGCGAAGTTTTTTGTCGTCGTTGTTTTGGCAATAGTAGTCAGCGTCTATGGCAGCTTTCTCTTTCTGCCCTTACTTCTGTATCAAAAAGCAGTGGGATTTTTGCTTCTCGCGCTCGCCCTGTTCCATGGTTTTTATTTCTCGGCCAAAGGTGGGGCTGCCGTTGTAAGCACTCTTATAACGATTGGCCTTGCGATGACCGTAGCCGTTGGCTCGGTTTCCGTAGATGCTTTATTAGCCATAGCGGCGGGACTGACGATAGGCACAATTGTCGGCGCTTTCGTGGCTTTTCTCAGTCACGTGATTATTCCCGACCCACCGCTCGACAATTCGGCTGCTGCGCAAGGAGATACGCCCGCCACCATTCCGCTTGCTATCGCAAGACGCAATGCGATGCGAGCTCTGACTATCGTGTTACCAATCACGCTCTGGTTCCTGGTATCGGTAGCGAGTGCCAGCAACATGGCCGTGATGATCAAGGTGGCGGCCATGGGGCAGGAAGCTGCCAATCAGAAAGCGGGTGATGCGGCGAAATCACTGATCATGTCGACGCTGATTGGCGGCATCGGTGCCACGGTCGCCTGGAACGTTTTGCGTATCTGGCCGTCACTGACTTTGTATACCCTGCTGATTGCTTTTGCGGGATTGATTTTCGGGCCGCGTATCTTTGCAGGCCGCGGATTACAGCCGAATGGTCCGACCTGGTCCTACGCTTTCCTGACCATGATCGTAGTCCTTGCGCCCGCCGTACTGGACGGCGACTTCGGTAGCAGTGCCGACGTGCGTTTTTATGATCGTCTGTTGATGTTCGTCTGGGCTACTTTGTATGGGGTCGGTGCGATCTACCTGTTTGAGGCGTTCTGGCCGCAACGCAAGTCGCTTCCCGTCGAACCAGATTAAGGCCAAAAAAAGGCGGCGCATGAAGCGCCGCCTTTCGTTTACTGCCAGACCGGCTTCGCTTTAGAAACGGTCGAGCGTCATCACCTTGGTCCATGCATCAACGAAATCGCTGACGAACTTCGCTTCTGCTCCGTTCTCTGCATAGACTTCAGCGATAGCGCGAAGCTCCGCGTGTGAGCCGAACACGAGATCGACAGGCGTCGCTTTCCATTTCAACTTGCCGGTAGCGCGATCATGTCCTTCGTAAACACCGTCCGCTTTCTCTGACTTCGTCCACTTCGTCGACATGCCAAGAAGGTTCACAAAGAAGTCGTTGCTAAGCGTTCCGGGGCTGTCGGTGAACACGCCATGACCGGCACCGCCCGCATTCGCATCCAGAGCACGCATGCCGCCGACCAGTACGGTCATCTCTGGAGCGGTAAGCGTCAGCAGATCGGCCTTTTCGACCAGCATTTCTGCAGGCGACCGGCTGTTGCCTTTAGCGAAGTAGTTGCGGAACCCGTCTGCCGTCGGCTCAAGCACGGCAAACGACTCAACATCGGTCTGTGCCTGGCTCGCATCGGTGCGACCCGGTGTAAACGGAACCTCGACGTCCTGCCCTGCTGCTTTAGCCGCCTTCTCAATGGCTGCAGCTCCGCCGAGAACGATCAGGTCAGCGAGTGAAACTTTCTTGCCACCAGACTGCGAGCCATTGAAGTCTTTCTGGATGCTCTCCAGGCGTTTCAGCACCTTGTCGAGCTCCTTCGGATCGTTCGCGGCCCATTCACTCTGCGGTGCCAGGCGAACCCGCGCGCCGTTCGCACCACCGCGCATGTCGGTGCCACGGAACGTTGAGGCGGAGGCCCAGGCGGTTCTGACCAGCTCAGACACGGTGAGTTTCGAGTCGAGGATCTCGGCCTTCAGCTTGGCGATATCGCCTGCATCAATCAGT
>CALDZH010000089.1 GCA_937944275.1 uncultured Woeseiaceae bacterium | reverse complement strand
GTGACGGGTCATCGCGCGTCGAGCCGCCTCGATCTGGCGCGCCGTGATGCGTCCCCGGCCGACGGCCTTCAGACCGTACTCACCGAACGCCACGGTGCTGCCGCGTAGCGCGAGGCCGCGGTTGCGACCCTTCATCTGCTTACGAAATTTTGTACGTTTAGGCTGTAACATCTCTTATGCCTCTGCGGGTTCAGCGGCTACCGCTTCGGGCTTGTCAAAGATCTCGCCCTTGAATATCCAAACTTTGACGCCGATGACGCCGTACGTCGTGTGCGCCTCGGCCACGCCATAGTCAATGTCTGCGCGCAGCGTGTGCAGCGGTACGCGACCTTCGCGATACCACTCCGAGCGTGCGATTTCGGCACCGTTCAGACGACCGCCGACCTTCACCTTGATACCTTCGGCACCGACACGCATCGTGTTCGTTACGGCGCGCTTCATCGCACGGCGGAACATCACGCGACGCTCGAGCTGCTGGGCAATACCTTCCGCCACGAGCTGTGCATCAAGTTCCGGCTTGCGAACCTCCGAAATATTGATGCGGACATCCTGGATTGGCATGCCGATCATCTTCGAGACCTCGGAACGGAGCTTCTCGATATCCTCGCCTTTCTTGCCAATCACGATGCCCGGTCGTGCCGTATGAATCGTGATGTTGCATTTCTTCGACGGGCGTTCGATCGAAATTTTGCTAACCGACGCATCCTTGAGCTTTTTCTTAATGAACACGCGCAGCTCATGGTCCGTCCTGACGTACTCGGGGAACGTCTTGGAATCGGCATACCACTTGGATGTCCAGTCCTTGACGATGCCAAGGCGAATTCCGGTTGGATGTACTTTTTGACCCATATTATTTACTCGTCGCCTACTTTGACGGTGATGTGGCTGTTGCGCTTAATGATGCGCGCGCCACGGCCCTTCGCACGCGCACGGTAGCGGCGGAACGTCGGTGCCTCGTTCACCTCAATGGTCGAAACCTTCAATTCATCAATATCAGCACCGTGATTGTGCTCCGCGTTGGCAATCGCCGACTCGAGTACTTTCTTCACGATGCGTGCGCTTTTCTTTGGCGTAAAAGTCAAAGTCCGCAGCGCATCATCCACCGTCTTGCCACGAATCGTGTCAGCGACCAGGCGGCATTTTTGCGGCGAAATTCGCGCGTATCGAAGTGTTGCTGCAACTTGCATGAACCGGCTCCGTTACTTCGTCTTGCGGTCACCGGAGTGACCACGAAACGTACGTGTGATCGCAAACTCGCCGAGCTTGTGACCAACCATGTGTCCTGAAATCAGAACAGGGACGTGCTGGCGGCCGTTGTGAACGGCGATCGTCAGACCGACCATGTCCGGCAATACCATCGAACGACGCGACCAGGTCTTGATTGGACGACGATCGTTTTTGGCTGCTGCCTCTGTGACCTTCTTCGCCAGGTGCGTATCGACGAATGGGCCTTTTCTAACACTGCGTGGCATCTATCTGTCCTTTCCTTATTTGCGCTTGCGACGACGCACAATCATGTTGTCGGTGCGCTTGTTCGAACGCGTCTTGGCGCCCTTCGTCGGCGTACCCCAGGGGCTGACCGGGTGACGGCCACCTGACGTGCGGCCTTCACCACCACCGTGCGGATGATCGACCGGGTTCATCGCGACGCCACGAACCGTCGGGCGTACGCCTCTCCAGCGCGACGCACCGGCCTTACCGAGCTTGCGCAGGTTATGTTCCGAGTGGCCAACTTCGCCAATCGTTGCGCGACAATCCACGTGAATCCTGCGCATTTCGCCGGAACGCAGACGCAGCGTTGCATACGCGCCTTCGCGAGCCGCAAGCTGCGCATAGCCACCGGCCGAACGAACCAGCTGTCCGCCTTTGCCGGGCTTCATCTCTACGTTATGAATTGTCGTACCAACCGGAATTGCCCGTAGCGGCAGGCAATTGCCGGCTTTGATCGGTGCATCTTCACCGCTGACGATCGGTGCGCCTTCGCGGACACCCTTCGGCGCCAGGATGTAGCGGCGCTCACCGTCCGTGTACTTGACCAAGGCGATGTGGGCGCTGCGATTCGGATCATACTCGAGGCGCTCTACTACGCCCGAAATACCATCCTTGTCGCGTTTGAAATCGATAATGCGGTAACGCTGCTTGTGACCGCCACCGCGATGACGAACCGTAATGCGGCCATTGTTGTTGCGACCGCCCTTCGACGACTTCTTGTCAATGAGCGCGCCATGGGGCTTGCCCTTGTGAAGGCCGTCTGTCTTAACTTCGACGACGAAGCGGCGCCCAGCAGATGTCGGTTTTGCTTTATGAAGTGACATGACCTTTACTCCGCGCCGAGGAAGTCGATTTGACTGCCTTCGGCCAGCCTTACGTAGGCTTTTTTCCAATCGTTGCGACGACCGCGGGTCTGGCCGAAACGCTTGTTCTTACCGCGACAGTTGATGACCTGCACGCCCTCGACCTGGACCTCGAAAAGCAATTCAACGGCCTGTCGAATCTCGGCCTTGGTTGCGTCAGTGCGAACCTTGAAGACGATCTGGTTGTGCATTTCCGCAGATACCGCACTCTTTTCAGTGAGCAACGGCCCCTGCAACACTGTCATCAGGCGCTCCTGGTGTCCTGCAGCACTCATGACAGTCGCTCCTCAATCAGTTTCAGCGCCGGCAGCGTCACCAGCACCTTCTCAAAGCGGATCAGCACGACCGGATCGATCGATGCCGCATCGCAAATACCGACATTCGGCAAGTTGCGAGCCGCGAGATAAATCTTTTCGTCAAAGGCCTCGTTCAGGATCAGCACGCTATTCAGATCGAGTTCCTTGAGTTTCGTTGCCAGCAGCTTGGTCTTCGGCGCCTCGAGCTCGAGCTCCTTGACGACGACGAGACGATCCTGGCGCACGAGCTCGGACAGGACCGAACGCAGCGCTGCGCGATACATCTTCTTGTTGACCTTCTGCTCATGGTTACGCGGCTTGGCAGCAAATGTACGCCCGCCGCCCACCCAGATCGGGCTACGGATCGTGCCGGCGCGGGCGCGGCCCGTGCCTTTCTGGCGCCATGGTTTCGCGCCACCACCGCGAACCTCCGAGCGGTTCTTCTGTGCCTTGGTTCCGGCACGGCCACCCGCGAGGTAAGCCGTTACAACCTGGTGTACAAGGGCTTCATTGAAATCGGCACCGAACGTTGTCTCGGCGACATCAACAGAACCCGTGCCCTGCATTTTCAGTTTCATGACGCGGCTCCCGTGTCCGTGGCCTTCACGGCGGGACGTACGATGACCTTGCCGCCGCTGTGACCCGGGACTGCGCCCTTGATCAGAAGCAAATTGCGTTCGGCATCGACCCGAACGACTTCGAGGTTCTGCACCGTGCGGCGCACGTTGCCCATGTGGCCGGACATCTTCTTGCCCTTGAACACGCGGCCCGGCGTCTGGTTCTGACCAATCGAACCCGGTGCGCGATGTGCCAGCGAGTTGCCGTGCGTCGCGTCCTGGGTACGGAAGTTATGGCGCTTGACCGTACCAGCGAAGCCCTTACCAATCGATGTGCCAATGACATCGACCTTCTGGCCCTCTTCGAACAGATCTACCACCAGCGTCGAACCAATCTGATAGTCCGCCTCATCGCTGTCAGAAAGGCGGAATTCGGTCAGTAAGTCGCCGGCTTCAACCTTCGCACTTGCGAAGTGGCCGGCTTGAGGCTTCGACACGCGAGACGGCTTCTTCTCGCCAGCAGTTACCTGCAGGGCGCGGTAGCCATCGGTCTCAACGGTCTTCACCTGAGTGATTCGATTTGGCTGTGCCTCGATCACGGTGACCGGGATGGAAACCCCGTCATCCGTGAAGACACGTGTCATGCCGCACTTGCGGCCAACGATACCCGTTGTCATCTTCTAAACCTCGCACTGACTTCGATTGGCCAGCGCCTAATACTCAATAATCTCTTTCACCGGCCCGACTACGATTGGCCTGGCCTGCAATCACGCTCCTTTCAGACACGCGAAAGGGCCAGCCATCGCGGAGGACTTCTTGTCCTCTCAGCTCTGGGGCTGACCCTGCTCCGACCCGAGAATCCACTCGGCCCGGCAGTTCCGGGATTTGCCGTGTCGCCTTCGATTTCCCGGCGACCAAGTGCTTTTAAGCGCCACAGAGCAGTGCTTTGTGACGCTTTTCCTGTATCTGGCCGACTCCCGGCCCGGCCAAATCCAGCGAGCCAGCAATTATACCTCTGAAAGCCCCATACGCAAGCGGTTTTCGGCGGTTATTTGCTGTTTTTTTGGGCCCTAATTCAGCTTGATCTGAACATCAACGCCCGCAGGCAATTCCAGCTTCATCAGGGCATCCACGGTCTTGTCCGTCGGGTCCACGATATCCATGAGGCGCTTGTGCGTCCGAATTTCGTACTGGTCCCGCGCGTCTTTGTTGACGTGTGGGGAAATCAGGACCGTGTAGCGCTCCTTTTTCATGGGTAGCGGAATCGGGCCTTTGACCGTGGCGCCTGTCCGCTTGGCGGTGTCCACGATCTCGCGCGCCGAATTATCGATCAAGCGGTGATCGAACGCCTTCAGGCGAATTCTGATGTTTTGGTTAGTAGCCATAGTCAATTACTCAATGATTTTTGCGACGACGCCAGCGCCGACGGTCCGGCCACCCTCACGGATAGCAAACCGCAGACCATCTTCCATCGCGATCGGTGCAATCAGGTCAACAACCATCTGCACGTTATCGCCCGGCATCACCATCTCGGTGCCTTCCGGCAACTCCACCGCACCCGTTACGTCCGTCGTGCGGAAGTAAAACTGCGGACGATAGCCCTTGAAAAACGGCGTATGACGGCCACCCTCGTCCTTGGTCAGAATGTAAACCTCTGCCTCGAACTTCGTGTGCGGCGTAATAGAGCCCGGCTTCGCCAGCACCTGGCCTCGCTCAACCTCTTCACGCTTGGTGCCACGCAGCAGTACGCCAACGTTGTCACCCGCCATACCCTGGTCCAGAAGCTTCCTGAACATCTCGACGCCCGTGCAGGTCGTCTTCTCCGTGTCCTTGATGCCAACAATCTCGATCTCGTCGCCAACGTTCACCACGCCACGCTCGATACGACCCGTTACCACCGTGCCACGACCCGAAATCGAGAACACGTCCTCGACCGGCATCAGGAAGTCACCATCTATCGCACGCTCCGGCTCCGGAATGTAGCTGTCCATCTCTTCGATCAGCTTGTGAATCGACGGAACACCAATGTCCGACTCATCGCCCTCGAACGCCTTCAGCGCTGAACCCGTCACGATCGGTGTGTCATCACCCGGGAACTCGTAGGTCGACAGCAGGTCACGGACCTCCATCTCCACCAGCTCCAGAAGCTCTTCGTCGTCAACCTGGTCGGCCTTGTTCATGTACACCACGATGTACGGAACACCTACCTGGCGTGCCAGCAGGATGTGCTCACGCGTCTGCGGCATCGGGCCGTCAGCTGCGCTCACCACCAGGATCGCGCCGTCCATCTGCGCTGCACCCGTGATCATGTTCTTCACATAGTCCGCGTGTCCCGGGCAGTCAACGTGCGCGTAGTGACGGTTGTCACTCTCGTACTCCACGTGCGCCGTCGCAATCGTGATGCCACGCTCCCGCTCTTCCGGGGCATTATCGATCGAAGCGTAATCCTTCACCTCACCACCGTGCTTCTCCGACATCACCTTCGTCAGCGCGGCTGTCAGTGTCGTCTTGCCATGGTCTACGTGACCAATCGTGCCTACGTTTACGTGCGGCTTTGTTCTCTCAAATTTCTCTTTAGACATGAGCTTTTCCTGCTTATCTAAGTTTTGAAAATCTTCGTTCTACAAATCTCGCCAGAGCTGGAGCCCACACCGAGATTTGAACTCGGGACCTCTTCCTTACCAAGGAAGTGCTCTACCCCTGAGCTATGTGGGCCTCATTCCGGCTACCTGCCTGCCTTACTGATGGAGCGGGTGATGGGAATCGAACCCACATCATCAGCTTGGAAGGCTGAGGTTCTACCGTTGAACTACACCCGCCTAACGCCTTTTTCAGACGTGCAAAAATCCTGACAGTCTATTAATCAGTCAAACCGTCCGGATCTCATAAACTCTCTTTGTGTCTTCCCCGTGGTGGCACTGCCAACCCAGTTCAGATTGTGTCTCGCGGCCTTTTCTTATCGCACCCAAGGCGCCGATTACCGAGGAAGCTATTGCTGCTATACTCGTTCTCGGCCTACCTCCGCCGAACCCAAAGTCTGGTGGAGGGGGTAGGATTCGAACCTACGTAGGCATAGCCAGCAGATTTACAGTCTGCCCTCGTTGACCGCTTGAGTACCCCTCCGCGGACACAAGCCGGCTATTGTCTAATCGTCCCAACCAACTGTCAATAACTTAGACGCGAAAATTTGCGTCTTTTTTGCCTGCCCGTGCAGGCTCGGATTCAAGGATTGGGGCCGCTTTCAGCCTTTCAAGGACCAATGCCAGGGTTCGAACGCGATTCCCCAGGGATTTTCGCGGGGATATGTCATCGAAAAGCCGAATTCGACGGCTCTCGATTCGAGCCACCGGAAGGCGTCCGTGTTCTCGAAATCCTCGGTTAGCGGGCGCGAACCGGGCGTCGCAATATCGACTGCGCAGCCAGTATGGTGCTCACTATGCCCTGGGGCCGTATTCACCTTGAGAATCTCACC
>CALDZH010000088.1 GCA_937944275.1 uncultured Woeseiaceae bacterium | reverse complement strand
ACGACGGCATGCATCCACACGACCGATTCCTGCACCCAGATGAGGCCGGCGTCGAACACATAACGCATGATTACAACGACAAAAGTGACGATGACCATGAACAGCGTTAGCCACGCTGCAGCCTTGCCGGTTATGGAGCTGATTCGATCAAGCGGGCTTTCAGTTTGGTCGGCGCGCAATGCTCACGTACGCCAGAAGGTGGGTGTAATGAGAACGAGCAGTGTGAAAATTTCGAGACGGCCGAGAAGCATCCCGATAACCGAAATCCATTTGCCGGCATCGGTGACATTCATGAATCCCGAGGCAACATCGCCCAGCCCCGGACCCAGGTTGTTTAGTGTCGCGGCTACGGCTGAGAAGGCCGTAACCTGGTCAAGTCCCGTGGACATCATCAACAGCAGCATGACGCCGAAAACAATAATGTAGACAGAGAAAAAGCCCCACACGGCCTCCACAACGCGAGATGAAACCGCCTTGGTACCGAGCTTCACCGGAATCTCGGCGCTTGGATGTACGAGACGCGCGATTTCACGCACGCCCTGCTTGTAGACGAGCAGCCAGCGAATGACTTTGATGCCGCCGGCAGTCGAGCCAGCGGAGCCGCCGACGAAGCTGGCGAAAATTAATAGGACCGGCAGAGCGGCGGGCCACATCGCAAAATTCTCGGTAGTGAAGCCGGTCGTCGTGGCAATGGAAACCGACTGGAACAGGCCGTCAAGAAACGTATCCAGCGGATCCGTGAACCCGCGGTAGAAAAACAACGAGCAGATCACGACAGCGGAAAGCACCATCAGGATGAAGCTGTAGGCCCTGAACTCCTGATCCTGGAAATAGTGCTTGATCGAAACGTAACGCCAGGCGAAGAAATGCAAAGAAAAATTGATGCCAGCCAGAAACATGAAGAACACGGCGACCAGGTCAACCAAGGCACTATCGAAGTAGGCGATACTGGCGTCATGGGTTGAAAAGCCGCCAATGGCCACTGTTGAAAATGCGTGGCAAAGCGCGTCAAACCAGCCCATTCCGGCAATGCGGTAACCCAGTGCGCAGGCGATCGTGAACGCAAGGTAAACATACCAAAGTGCCTTGGCGGTTTCCGTGATTCGCGGCGTTAGCTTGGTGTCCTTGACCGGTCCGGGCGCTTCCGCGCGGTAGAGCTGCATACCACCAACACCGAGCATTGGCAGGACGGCCACGGCCAAAACGATGATGCCCATGCCGCCCAACCACTGGAGTTGTTGCCGGTAATAGAGGATCGACGCAGGCAGGCTGTCGAGGCCCGTCAGCACCGTAGCCCCGGTTGTCGTGAGTCCCGACATCGACTCGAATACCGCATCGGTGAACGTCAGCGAAAGCGGATCCGCAAAATACAGTGGCGCAGCGCCGAATGTACCCAGCACCGTCCAGAAAGAGGCGACGACAAGGAAGCCGTCTCTCAGGCGCAGGTCCTTTTTCGAGCGATGCACTGGTAGCCAACAAATAAAGCCGGCGACGAGCGTGAGGCCAAACCCCTCAACAAACGGCAGCCAGGAGTGGTCGTCGTAAATCAGGCTCACGACAACAGGGGGTAGCATCGTGAAGCTGAACATCATCAGCAACAGGCCAAGGATGCGTTGTACGACAGTCCAGTTCATCTAGACGAAAGAAACGCCGACCTGGAACAGGCTTTCGAGCTTCTCGATCTTGCGCCGGTCGGTCATGAACAGGATCACGTGGTCGTCAGCCTCGATGATCGTGTCGTGGTGCGCGATGATGACATGGTCGTTACGAACAATAGCGACAATCGCCGTACCTGTCGGCAGCTCAATATCCTCGATGGCCCGACCAACAACCTTGGAATTGTCCTCGTTACCGTGCGCGATTGCCTCCATAGCTTCCGCCGCACCGCGGCGCAAAGAGTGGACTTTCACGACATCACCCCGCCGCACATGGGCGAGCAGTGAGCCGATCGTAACCTGCTGTGGCGAGATGGCGATGTCGATGGTGCCGGCCTCGACGAGATCGACGTACGACGCGCGATTGATCAGTGCCATCGCCTTGTGAGCGCCGAGGCGTTTCGACAGCATCGAGCTAAGGATGTTTGCTTCCTCAGAGTTGGTCAGCGCACAAAAGACGTCGACGTTGTCGATGTTTTCCTCAAGCAGTAACTCCTCGTCGGCCGCGTCACCGACGAGCACGATGGCCTTGTTGAGTCGCTCGGAAATGACGCGAGCGCGCTGCTGATCGCGCTCGATGATCTTGACCTGGTTGGTCTGCTCCAGTGCGAGAGCCAGCCGTACGCCGATATTGCCTCCGCCGGCGATGACGACCCGGCGCACGGGGTCTTCAAGACGTCGCATTTCGCTCATGAAGACACGAATGTCCTTGCGATCGGCGATGAAGAAAATTTCGTCGCCCTCCTGGATGACCGTGTCGCCATCGGGCAGCATCGCATTGCCCTGGCGGTAGATCGCTGCGATGCGCGCCTCCGTATTGGGAATGTGATCCTTGAGCGTGGCGATACGCTGGCCGACGAGCAGGCCATCGCGGTCTGCCTTAACGCCTACGAGGCGAACGCGGCCATCCGCAAAATCGAGTACCTGGGTCGAACCGGGGTAAAGAATGAGCTGCTCGACGAATGAGCAGACAAGCTGCTCAGGACTGATGCGCACATCAATAGGAATTGCGTCCTGGGTAAACAGCTTGTGGGCATTCATGTACTCGGCTGATCGAATCCGGGCAATCTTGGTTGGCGTTCGAAATTGTGTGTACGCCACCTGGCACGCGACCATGTTGGTTTCATCGGAGTCGGTTAATGACACCACGATGTCCGCATCACTGGCGCCAGCCCGATCCAGCACCTCGGGATGGGCGGCATGGCCCACAACAGTTCGAATATCGAGACGATCCTGAAGCTCGCGAAGTACTTCGGGTTGCGTGTCGACGACAGTGACTTCGTTGGCTTCTTCGCGCGACAGGTGATATGCCGCGGATGAACCAACCTGACCTGCGCCGAGAATGAGTATTTTCATTTTTTTCTTGACGTGCCTTTTGGGCGCCGCAATACGTACTGCGTCAGATTGCCTAGTTTACATCAAGTCGAGATTGGCATAACTCAGAACGAGCCATTTTGTGCCAGCGTTTTCGAAATTCACTTCCACGCGAGCATGGGCGCCCTGGCCTTCGCAGTTGAGTATGACGCCATCGCCGAATTTTTTGTGGCGTACGCGCTGTCCGAGACGGATCCCAAGCTCGCCGCCGGGCGTCGTGGAGGTCTGCCGGCGTCGGGGCGTCTTCGCCGAATGCACCGGGCGAGAAACCTGGATGCGGGGCCGTACTTCCTCGATATGCTCGTCAGGAATTTCGGCAATAAATCGTGACGGCTGTGAGAAATTATCCATGCCGTGCAAGCGGCGCTGCTCCGCGTGGGTGACGTAAAGTGTCTGCTTGGCGCGCGTTATACCGACGTAACAAAGACGACGCTCTTCCTCCAGCCCGTTGGGGTCGGCGATCGAGCGTTGATGAGGAAACAGGCCGTCCTCCATGCCGCACAGGAATACCAGCGGAAATTCGAGGCCTTTGGCCGAGTGCATGGTCATCAGCTGTACGCAGTCTTCCCACGCATCCGCCTGTCCTTCGCCAGCTTCGAGTGCGGCGTGAGACAGGAACTCATCGAGGGGTGACATCTCTTCGGCGGGATCGGGCTCGAAACTCTTGGCGGCGCTGACGAGTTCCAGCAGGTTTTCGACACGCGTTTCACCCTTTTCTCCCTTGTCTTTCTTGAAGAAATCGACGAGGCCGCTCTGGTAGATGACATGGTCTACCTGATCATGGAGGTCGAGCCCCCGGGTTTCGCGCGCGAGGCGCTCGGTCAGTGACATGAAGGCGTTGACCGCATTGGCTGCACGGCCGTTGAGGTCATCGCTGGCGATTGCCCCCGCCGCGCGCCACAGTGGGCAGGCGTTGGCTCGCGCATACGAGCGCATGAGCTCGACTGTGCGCGCACCGATCCCGCGAGTGGGCTTGTTGACGACGCGCTCGAAAGAGCTGTCATCATCTCGATTCGCGATCAGGCGCAGGTACGCAAGGGCGTCCTTGATTTCCATGCGCTCGAAAAAGCGCAGACCGCCGTAAACGCGGTACGGGATGCCGGCGTTTATCAGGCCTTCCTCGAGAACCCGGGACTGAGCGTTCGATCGATACAGGATTGCCGAGTCTGCGCGCAAATTGCCCTGGTCGATCCAGTCCCGCAGACGACCAATTACGAAATCAGCCTCGTCCCGTTCGTTGTACGCGGAGTAAACCCTGATGGCCTCCCCTTCGACGCCATCCGTCCAGAGGTTCTTGCCGAGTCGCGACGCATTGTTCGCTATTACGGCATTGGCGGCGTTCAGAATTGTCGCCGTAGAGCGGTAGTTCTGTTCGAGCTTGACCACCAGCGTTCCAGGAAAATCGTTCTGAAATCGGTGAATGTGCTCGACGCGTGCGCCGCGCCAACGATAAATGGACTGGTCATCGTCGCCGACGGCGAATGGTACGCCATCGCTGCCGGCAAGCAGGCGCAGCCACGCGTACTGGATCGCATTCGTATCCTGGAACTCATCCACAAGCAGGTGCTGAAAACGGCGACGATAATGCGACAACAGTTCCTCGTTATCCCGCAACAGCTCGTGTGCCCGAAGAAGAAGTTCAGCGAAGTCGACGAGACCGCCACGCTGGCAGAGTTCCTCGTACGACTGGTACAGTGAGATCATCTGGCGACGATTCGGATCTCCTTCGTCGTCAAGGTGCTGTGGCCGCAGACCTTCATCTTTTTGCGCGTTGATAAACCATTGAATCTCCTTCGGGACCCAGCGGCTGTCATCGACTTCCAGATTCTTGAGCAATCGCTTGATCAGGCGTAGCTGGTCGTCTGAGTCGATGATCTGGAAATTCTGCGGCAGCTTCGCCTCGCGCCAGTGGCGACGCAGCATGCGATGCGCAAGTCCGTGGAACGTCCCAATCCACAAGTGCTGCACGGGTACGTTCAGAAGCGCCTCGATCCGGTGCCGCATTTCGGCAGCAGCCTTGTTGGTGAACGTCACTGCCAGCAGGCTATGAGGCGAGACGCCATCAACGTCAATTAACCAGGCGGCCCGATGGACGAGTACGCGCGTCTTGCCACTACCGGCGCCGGCAATGACGAGTGTCGGTTTTGCCGGTGCGGTTACGGCCTGACGCTGCGCGTCATTAAGATCTTCGAGGATGGGGGTGACGTCCATCTGGAGCAAAAATGCAGTGCAAGCCTTGTCGGGGAAAGCGCGAGAGTTTAGCAGTATTACGACTTCCAACCGAGCTAATAATCCGCCCGGAACGTGCGGCTTTATTGTTCCCAGCGAATTCCCAGGAAGTACAGGGTGCGTTCGTATTGAATGCGGATGTCGTTGGATACGGTCTGTCGATATCGGGCCTCGCCAACCAGGCTCAGGCGCCGTGTCATGCGAAATGTAGAGATCAGGTGAGCATCAACGGATTCATGAGTTTTCGGGCCCGCCGCCGGATAATGAAATGCAAACGCGTTGGGATAGTCATAGAGCCTGTATACGCTACCCGCCTCAAAGTCGAAGCGATCGCCTGGCTGCCAATGGAATTCGAACCCGAAACTGTCTCGTGAGTAGTCGTTGTAGCCAACGTACTGATCGGTACGCTGCGTGCGCTCGACATCGAAGCCGAACCACATGGTATCCGTTATGCGCTGTCGGGCACGCAACGCAAGTGAGGCGTAGTCGTATCGAATATTCGGATTGCCTATTCGCTGTTGTCCGTCAAGATCATGGGACGGCCGATCGCCGAAACGCCGGCTGTAATACTCAGCCGTGACCCGTATAAGCGACGTAGCTGTGAACTTATACTGGCCATAAGCGCTGAAAAGGAAGTATTCGTGGTCGTACTCGGGGAGCACCTCGGTTGCTTCGTAATTCCAGAGCTGCCCCTTGATTTTCAGACCAACAGAAATTTGCTCGTGCGACTGGTGAAGAGACAGCTCCGGACCAAAACGCAGGTAGTTCATGCGATCGTCGACGTCGCCACCTTCAACATCACGCGAACCACCATCATCAGGATCGTAGTAGACCTCATCATGTTGCGCGACCTTGAAGGCACTGTGGACTTGCCGCTTTCGAGAACCTTCCTTGCGGGAGTACTCGCTGCCGAAACTCAGTTCGTGCAAATACTCGTTGGCGTTTTCCAGATCCTTGTCCTGGTAATAGCGGCCAGATAGCCGGTAGGCGCCGTAGAACCCCTCGAACGGCAAGCTGTTCACCATGTATTTCGCCGACATTTTCACAGGCATAAACGCACCGCTTTGCACGACGGGCGTCACGACAGGCTGGTCCGGCTCAGAATAATCAATATAGGACTGGTTGGGTGATCGAAAAGCGTTGTCATCATGACCGAAACCGATGTATGCCCTGAGTTCGAGATTGGTGAATTCCCGGCTTTGCTTGCGCTCGGCTACACGTATATCAAATTCGTCAGGCTTCTCTTGTGCCTCGCGGATTCGCGAGATGGCTACGACTGCATATTTCTGCAGCTTCTCGTCAGTATTTTGATCGCGCGCCAGCCGAAACCATTGCAAGGCCTCGTCGATCTCGCCAAGGGCATATGCGTTCAGGCCGAGGTTGTACTGGGTGGCAACGCGCAGCGTCGGTTCTTCCAGGGCCCTGAGGAGCGCATCGCGTGCGCGAATGTGCTGTCTGGCCCGATAATGCGCGATGCCTGTGTTGTAGTGCAGAAGGGGTGTGTCCATGCCCTCTTCGCCGGCCTGGCGATAACGCAGCAGGGCGGCGAAGTACAGGTCGTCGCGGAACAGGCGGTTGCCGTCGGCGAAATACTGCTCGGCCGTCATCGCGTGGACCGGTCCTGCGGGCACAAATGCGCCAACAGTAGCCAGCAGGGCGATGAGCACAGTAATCAAGAGCCGGTTTTGCATGAATAATGGGGCCAGGCGTTATGTCAGGTGCAAAGCATATCGGCAAGTATGTTGGTGAAACCATGACGTGGCGCAAGAAAATCCCCCCGCGTGGACCTCGAACGGGCGAATTTCTTGATTTTTGGGAGACGGTGGGGCTCAGCCGTCGTCAGCGGGGCCTTCGTCATCGAATGCGTCGTCGTCCACGTCGTCCCCGTCTTCGAAGTCATCTTCTTCCTCGAACGCGTCTTCTTCGTTTTCCACGTCGCCCTCGAACCCGTCCTCAAATTCGTCTTCGAGCTCTTCCGCAGATTCGTCCTCCGCTTCGGAATCGTCCCTGTCGTGGTCCACGTCTTCTTCGTACTCATACTCCCAGTCCACATCCTCGACATCATCGTCGTCGGGACCATCCATCTCTGCGATTGTCTCGCCGAGTTCGCTGACATCATCAAGAACGGTCATCGTGGCGTCGAGATCGTCCAGACCCTCGTCGGCACGAACAGCCGCGGGCATGAACGCCATCAGCGTCGATACAAGTACGGTAAGCGACAGGTACAGTTGTTTCATGGCTTACTCCATTAGCTCACATCCGAGCGCAATCGGAAAGTACGCCCACGCTTGACATGCTGCAACAGTGCGAACTCAATTCCTTCGGGCAGGCTGGGCGCCGTCAGCAATCACTCTCGCACCAGTTTTTCTGCGCGTATCTGATCATGCTGGGGAGACGCAGACAATGAAATCATCTACGACATCATGGACCTGGTCCTACTGCTGGAAAACGAGCAATCGAACAGCGCCAATAGCCACATCAATCAGGCTTTAAAGGTACGGAGTTTCATCCATGTCGAACTCGAGTTCCTGGCTGGCACTCTCAGGAAGCTTGGCCATTGCCTCTTTGAGCATCTCGACGTGCTCGGTTTCCTCGTCTCGAAGCTCGGTGAACAGCTCCCGCACCTCGTCATTGGTGATGCCGGGTAACGCCATGTCGTAGAAGTCGTAGGCCTTCTTCTCGGCTTCCAGGCCGAGCTCGAACGCCTGGACGACAGACATGCCGCGTCGCGGCGCCCCCATTTCCGGGGCCTCGACGTCATAGATGTCATCCAGCGTCAGCCGCGCGGGGGTGTCGCCGAACAGTTCCTTGCGCCGAGCTTCCAGGTCTTGTCCATGTTTGGCCTCGTTCTCCGCCATTGAGGCGAAGAAGGATCCGGCATCGTAGCCGCCAGTGCGCCCGAGTTGCGAGGCGAACATCTGGTAGCGATGGCACGCTTCCATCTCGATCAGCTTTGCGAGATCTAGGGCGTCCATGAGGCTGAGTTTGGACAGGTCAAGGCTGGTGGACATTGAATCGACTCCTGGTCTGCGGTTTATGTCAAGAAGCTGGCCTCATGGCCACTGCGGCGAAGCGATAATAAACTACTAATGCGGCTCATGGATGTCCGTAATTCTCCGTAATCGCGTAATGCGACGCTTCACCCTGCGTGCGCATCCAACCAAATGCAAGGTACAGGCAAAAAACACTTCAACGTGGGCCTGGCACGCCTCGTCGCATTGAACGATGTGTTCCCCGCTAGCGCCGGTCTCAATGAAGTACGATTGACTCGCCGCGCATCAGGAACAAGGGGGCAGTAGAAGATGATCAGGTTTACCGTTAACTCCGAAGAAGTGACGTTTGATGGCGAAGGCGACACGCCGCTGTTGTGGGTTCTCCGAGATCACTTGCAGCTGACCGGCACAAAGTTTGGGTGCGGTGGCGGCTTTTGTGGTGCGTGCACAGTGCATGTCGGCGGTCGCGCGCGAAGATCCTGCATGATGCCGGTTGCGTCAATAGCCAACCGGTCGGTATTGACAATCGAGGGTCTCGCGAGCGAGAAAAACGGTCTGCACTCTGTCCAGCAGGCCTGGCTGGAACTCGATGTGCCGCAATGCGGTTATTGCCAGGCCGGCCAGATCATGGCGGCCGTAGACTTTCTCGAGCGCTACCCACAACCCACTGATGCCGAGATCGACAAGAACATCAAGAACCTCTGTCGCTGTGGTACTTACGTGCGAATTCGCAAAGCCATTCATCGTGCCGCCGAACTGATCGCCGCCGGAGAGTCAGCGTGAGCGCCCGCAAGCAGGCCGTCCGGCTGAATCGGCGAGAATTCCTCATCGCCGGGACCGGCGTGGCAGGCAGCCTGGTTCTTGGTTTGCCGCGGATGACGGCGGCGGATGGCGATGAGCGCATGCTGGGGTTCTTTGTGCAGATCAACGCGGACGGCAGCATTGTGATTGGCAGTAACCAGCCGGAAATCGGCCAGGGCGTGCGAACCGCGTTGCCCATGCTTGTGGCGGAGGAGCTGGACGTCGAATGGTCGACGGTCAGCGTTCGCCAGATGCCACTGGGAATTGTGAAGACTGCCGATGGCTATGCCTGGAAATACGGTGGACAAGGCGTTGGCGGCAGCACCGGGCTGACCAGTAACTGGGACTACATGCGCGAGGTCGGCGCAACAGCTCGCAGGCAACTTATCCGGGCTGCGGCAAAACGCCTGGGCGTTGCCGAAGATCAGTGTTCAACCAGGCCGGGTGTTGTGATCTGCGCCGGCCAGGAAGTTACCTATGGGGAATTGATCGCCGAGGCGGCGCTACTCGACCTCCCTGCCGAGCCGCCGCCGCTGAAAGACATCGATGACTATCGCATCGTCGGCTCGCAGCAGCGAACCGTTGACGCACATGAAATCGTGACCGGCAAGACGAAATACGGAGTAGATACGGCGGAAGCGGACATGCGCTATGCCGTTATTGCTCGAGCTCCGGTATTGAACGCTCGGGTGAAGTCTTTCGATGACACGGCAGCGCGCGAGATCGCCGGAGTACTTGATGTTTTTACCGTCGAGGGTCCCGAAATGGGCGAGCCCTACGTCATCCTGGCCAGCGGCGTCGCAGTTGTTGCGACGTCAACGTGGGCGGCGATGAAGGGGCGCAACGCGCTGCGCATAGACTGGGAGCAAAGCCCGAGCGCCGCTGACAGCAGCGAAAAATTCTGGCAGGAAAACCAACAGATGCTGCGCTCCGAAGGCCAGGTGGTGCTTGATGATGGCGACTACGATGGCGCAATCGCGGCGGCCGAGCGGGTAGTTACAAGACAATACCGTGTTCCGTTCGTATCGCATGCTCCGCTCGAGCCGCAGAACTGCTATGCGCACGTGCAGGAAGACCGTTGCCACATCATCGTGCCGACGCAAATGCCGTCCGGTGCGTCACGTGCTGCTGCAGCTGTCACGGGCCTGCCCCGGGAAAATATCCACGTCGACATGACGCGCGTTGGCGGCGGCTTCGGCCGGCGCCTGACCAATGATTACGTAGCCGAAGCGGCCATGATTTCGAAAAAGACCGGCTGGCCGATCAAGCTGCAATGGACCCGCGAAGACGACATGCGCAATGATTTCTACCGGCCGGGCGGTTTGCATGAGATGCGCGCCGGCCTGAATGGGGATGGCCGCGTAACCGCGTGGACACAGCGATTGGCCAGCGGCAGCAAGTACTACCGGCGCCCGAATATGCCGGACGAGGACTTGTGGAAAGCGGAGCTGTACCCGGACGATTTTCCGCGCCGTCTCGTAGCCAATATGAGGCTGGAATATTTTCACAACGCAATCGGCCTGCCTCGGGGTTCCTGGCGCGCGCCGGCGCACAACGTGAATGGTTTCGTCGTACAGAGTTTCCTCGATGAGCTCGCTCACGAAACGGACCAGGACCCGCTGCAGTTTCGGCTGGACGTGCTGGGCGAAGCCCGCGAACTCGAGTACGGCAATCACGGGGGCCCTACATTCAACCCTGGGCGCTTGTCACGCCTGCTGAAATTTGTCGCTGAGCGAATCGGCTATGGCAAGTCATTGCCAAAAGGTAGGGGTATCGGCATCGCCACGCACTTCACGTTTGGTGGATACGCTGCCCATGCGATTGAAGTTACCGTCAGCGATGCCGGCGATCTCATTATCGAACGTGTTGTGGCAGCGATCGACTGTGGCCTGGCTGTGCACCCCAATGCAGTTGAGGCTCAACTGGAGGGCGGCACGATCGACGGCCTGAGTACCGCCCTTGGACTTGAAATCACAGTCAGAGATGGACAAGTGCAGCAGTCGAATTTCGACGACTACCCCCTCGCGCGTCTCTCGATGGTGCCAGCACAGTTCGAGACGCATATCCTGCCATGGGATGATGTACCTACTGGCGTCGGCGAGATGGGCCTGCCATCGGCGGCGCCGGCGCTGACCAATGCCATCTTTGCGGCGACCGGACGGCGTATCCGTAACTTGCCAATCGGTGATCAGCTCAAAGGCTGATCTGGAATAGCAGGTAGTGGTCGACGAGCAGCGCCGCGAACAGGTAGCCGAGATAGGCGATCGAGAATTTAAACATTTTCATCGGCAACCCCTCATCTTCGGGCTTGCGGTACATCTGTATCGCGTAGTTCAGGAAGATCACATCCAGGATAAGTGCCGTCGCCAGGTAGATCACGCCACTCATGCTAATCAGGTACGGCAGGATCGTTACGAGCACGAGCAGGATCGAGTAAAGAAGAATATTCAGTCGCGTGTAAGCTTCACCATGCGTTACCGGCAGCATCGGAATATCAACCTTGGCATATTCCTCCTTTCGGGCAATCGCGAGCGCCCAGAAGTGCGGCGGCGTCCAGACGAACACAATAAGGAACAGAAGCAACGCTCCGGCATCAATCTCGTTTGTTACCGTCGTCCAGCCGAGGATAGGAGGCGCAGCGCCTGCGGCTCCGCCGATCACTATGTTTTGCGGTGTCGCACGCTTGAGCCAGACGGTGTAGACGACCGCGTAACCAATCAGCGAAATAAACGTAAGTACTGCTGTCAGAGTGTTCACCAGGAACACCAGCATGATCATCGAAACCACGCAAAGTACGCTGGCGAAGACCAGAGCTTTCTTCTCAGTCAGCTTGCCCTGTGGCAACGGCCGGCCACGCGTGCGCATCATCTGGATATCGATGCGGGCATCCAGAACGTGATTGAAGACGGCAGCAGCCGAAGACGCGAGTCCGATGCCCAGCGTGCCGAACATCAAAGCCGAAGCGCCGGGCCAGCCGGGTACGGACAAAAACATACCGACGACCGCCGTGAAGACGATCAGCATGACGACGCGCGGCTTGGTTAGCTCGTAATAGTCGCGCCAGCCCGTGCCTGTTTCTATCGTCGTTTCCAAATTGTTGTCCACCTAGCCGATGCGTGACAGCTTGAGCAAATGCTTAATGTCCTCGACCATGGCACTTGGCTCGATCTCCGGCTGAAAATACATAACGAGGTTTCCCAGGGGGTCGACCAGGTAATAGCCACCGGCCTCAAGATCGTCGGGCTTCTTGTTATACAGCAGATCGTTGAGACTGCTGTCCTGCAGCGTTATCAGGCCCTCATGCTCTTCAGCAAGCATCACTGTATCGGGGGCAGTATCGCCGCGCAAGAAAACCCTGACAAGCCGGTCCATTTCCTTACCGAGCATCAAGCGTGATTGCCTCAGTGTGTACAACGAGTATTCGCAGGCATCGTCACAGGTGCCCGCGTTTGCGTAGAGCAACACCCAGTAGCCGTCATTGTGTGAGTGAAATGATGATTCGGGCAGTGCTTCCGGCAGGTTTACGATCGGCTCCAGCAGCACGCCGCTGTTTGTTCGGCCTTCGGGTGTCAGGTCCTGCGCCGCGAAATAAAGCCAGGCGGCGACTACGAGCGGGCCGAGAAAGACGGCGGCAATGAGCAGCAGCTGGACACGACCTTTGCCTTGTTTGGTTTCAGTCATTACGTGAATTTCTTTTTGCGGTGATTCCAGATAAGCAGACCCGAGAGCACGGCAGCCATTGCAAACCACTGCAGCGCATAGCCGAAGTGCTTTTCGGGGCCGAACCCGCTCGGGGTCCATTGACGGGAGAAACCATGTTCTTCCCCTTGATCCATGAGTAATACAAACGGCTGAACATCCGTGCCCAGCGCCTCGGCCACCTCCGCGTAAGACGGATATACGGCAGTTCTTGGCCAGCCGTCGCCCGGTGAGAAGGCATCGCCCATCTTCATGCCGGCGCGTGGCAAGCGGCCGACGCGCCCCCGAACGCTCACCCACTCGCTCGGCACGCTGAGCCTGCCCGTGTCGAGCGGCGCACCTGTACGTTCGATCCAGCCACGATTAATCAGCAGGACAGGCCCTTCACCGATGCCACGCAACGGCGTGATGACATAGTAGCCATAGCGGCTATTGACGATGATGTTATCAAGCAGAACCTGGTGCTCATTGTCATAGGTCCCGGTTACCTGGAGGTGCTGGTACGGCTCGACTTCGATCCCGTCCTGCCACGAGGCGATGCCGGCGTCATCTTCAAATGCGAGGTGGTCAATGCGTTTCTCGAATCCGCGATTGATTTGCCAGGCACCAAGGCCCGCGAACAACGCGACCAGAAGCGCGCCGACAGCCAGCGGCAGCCAGGAAGGCAGTGGCTTTTTCGATGTGTTGTTCACGTTATACTGCGCGCCCTGAGGTGCTGATATGAAATTGATTATCTACGTGTTACTGGCTGCGATCGTAATCAGCCTGGGAACCGGGCTATTCTACCTGCGTCGGGAGGATGCCGACTCGCCAAAAATGCTGCGTGCGCTGCAGGTTCGGGTTGCGCTATCGCTGCTGCTGATTCTGTTTCTCATTGCCTCGTATTTTTTCGGTTGGATCAACCCGCCAGCCTAAAAGATAAAGGGACAGTCACCCTAACTCACCGCGTCAGAGCAACTATCCCTCTTAATTTCTGGCCTAAAACCGCGCGCTCCGTCCCGGAGTTACGGTGACTGTCCCCGGATTTGTTAAAGCCAGTAAACGAAGACGTACAGGCCGATCCATACGACATCGACGAAGTGCCAGTACCAGGCGACGGCTTCGAAGGCGAAGTGCTTGTCCGGGGTGAAGTGCCCCTTTAACACCCGGAAAAAGATGATCGTCAGCATGATGGCGCCAAGCGTCACGTGCATGCCGTGGAAGCCCGTCAACATGAAGAACGTCGAGCCGTAAATGCCCGAGCTCAGCTTGAGGTTCAAGTCCTGGTAAGCGTGGACGTACTCGA
>CALDZH010000087.1 GCA_937944275.1 uncultured Woeseiaceae bacterium | reverse complement strand
ATAACAGACTCGACGACCGCGGTCTGGATGGAACAGAAACTGGATGAGGACGGCTTCGATTGCTCGCGGCTCGTCGTTCAGATTCCGGAGAGAGATGCGGCCAAGCACATCAAGCACACGAAACAACTCGTCGAGAAGGTCCGTAAACTCGGTATCGGTTTTGCACTCGAACATTACGGCATCGACCAGGACCGATTCCAGATTCTCGATATGCTGAAACCCGATTACATCAAGATTGATGGCGAACTCATGCACACCCTGATGACGGACAGCTCGTTGCAGAAGACTGTCAGCAGGATCGTGCACGCCGCACAAAGTCGCAAGATCAAGACTATTGCCGAGCGTGTCGAGAACGCCAATGCCATGGCGGTCCTGTTTCAGCTGGGACTCGACTTCATGCAGGGACATTATGTTCACGAGCCTGAAGTCGTACTAAAGGACAACGACAGCGGCGTCACCCGTACGCTTGACGAACTCGCCACCGCTACCGGCCTCTAGCAGCGCCAGAAGTGTGACACCTGTCACAGTCCCTTTAAAGAACCATCCGGTGGCCGAGGTCAATGCTCTAAAACTAGAATAGGTTCATCGTTAACGATACGCGGTGAACTTAGGATGCGTATAGCAAGATAATCAGGGTGTTCGATAGTGAAGACAACAGCAGACGCGCTTTGCGCGAAAAACAGCGCAATAACGCGCACTCTCTTGCCCATCATCGCTCTTGGCGGCAGTCTGGCTGCAACGCCGGCAGCGGCACTCGAGCTCGGTGAACTGACCGTTCAATCGAACCTGGGGCGGCCACTGCGCGCAAGCATCGCGTACGCGCTCGCGCCCAACGAAACTCTGAGCAACACCTGCATATCAATCCACAACTCGGCGAGCGGACTGCCCGGCATAGGCGCTAATACGATCACTCTTACGGAACGCGCAATCATCATTGCGGGCGCGGCAAGTATTCGGGAGCCGATGCTAGGGGCGCGTGTCACGGTGAACTGTCCGCACGCTCCGAACCTGAGCCGCGAATACATGTTGTTTGTGGATCCGCAGAAAACGACGAAGGCAAATGATTCGATTGCGCCGGTCACGCAGGCTGATGATGTTTCGAAAACCGCGAGCAAGATGCCGGCACAGGTCAGCAACGACCTGGTAGAGCCGATCGGGCAATCATCACGTTACCAAACGAGAGTCGGCGACACGCTAAGCGATATTGTAAGCCGCATCGAGAATCGATCAATGAAACTGTGGCCGGCAGTTGAAACGATCTTCCGTGCCAATCCCCATGCATTCATTGGCAATGATCCCAATAGACTGAAAGCCGGCAGCTGGCTGACTATTCCGAGCCTCGACGGCACTGTACCCGTCGTAGCAGAGGCAGCGCCTGCACCGGTTGCGGATAAACCCGCGCAAGACACTTCGGTAGCCATAGCTGAAGCAGCGGCTATGACGGGTGCGAATACCAACGCCGTGTACGAACCGTCAATAGTGGCCGATGTCTCCGCAATGGTCGAGCCCGCGGAGACAAATGAAGCCTTCGAGACGCTTGTCGAAGAGGCTCCTTTAGCGGATAGCACAAATGACTTGCGTGCGGGTGACGTCATTCTCGACAGCGACAAACAGTTCCCGGAACCTGCTGGCAATATCGTTATTCCGGATACCGAGCTGGCCAGTCCCGAGACAACGTCGACATCGCCCAACGTGCCGACAGCGATTATCACAACTGATTCACGCAGCGAATCCACCTCGCTGATCACCTGGCTGATTGGCGGTAGCTTCGCCATCATTGCCGGCCTGTTCCTGTTAGGCCGCCGAGTGCGTAGCCGCTTTGGCTCGACACCTGTCGGCCCTGCTATCAGTCCATCGGCCGTGCCAGCTCCCGTCGATACAGAAGAACTCGGCGCTGTGGACGAGCTTGATTACAACCTTGCCGACGAGTCTCCAACGGAAGAAAATCTCGCCCTGGATGTCGACCTTGATATCGGAACAGGGCTTAGTGAAGGCGAGGGTGTCGAAGTTATCGAGCAATTTGGTTTTGCCGAAACGACCAAGCTCGACATTGAGCTGCCAAGCGAATCACAGCCCGAAAAAAACAGCGAAACGGACATCATCCCTCCGATTCCGCTGAAGGTGGAATCTATTCTCGAGAGCGAAATACTGCCCGAGGAAGATGACTACGACATGTCCGTCATCATGGATGCGACCAAAATGCCTCACCCTGAGGACGTTACCGAACGTGACCTGATGGCCGTTGAAGTTGGCGTGAATGATGAAAAGGCGGACTCTGGCAATTACACGATCAGCAAGGAAGTCGACTACAACATCCTCGAGCAGGACTATGAGAATGAGCTGACGGCAACGCAAGCGCTGAACGAAGAGATCGAACGTGCAGCAGCCGAGCTTGCCAAGGATCTGGACGAGGACGCAAGCGACGACGAAACCTCCGAGTTATCGTTCGCTACCGTGACCGACCTCGGCGCTACCGCGCAACTGCCACAACAGGACGATGTGACCGCCGAGATGGAAATCCAGGGCGGCAAGGTAGATACACGGGCGAGCTAAGCGCAGCAAGACAGCCCCGCCATGCAGCCTTGGCGGCCGATCAGTGCTCCAGACTGGTGGCGCCGCCAGTTACTCTATACCGGCAAGTCGCTCGACTTTCCGCCATCCCTGCGGCAGAAGGCTGCCGCGTAGCGCTCGATCACCGTAGTAGTTGTCGAGATCCCGCCACTTGATCGTCATTTTCCGGGCGCCCGTGTAAATTTCGAGGTGGCCATCTTCGGGGACAACCGCGGCCGCGACCATCTTCTCTTCACCACTTTTGTATTTCGGTCCGGGAATATTAATGAGCTTGTTGCCCTTGCCCTTTGCTAGCTCCGGCAACTCATCCATCTCGAACAGTAGCAAGCGACCAATTGAGCTGACTGCTGCGATCAGACACTCCGTGTCCCGGGGCACCGGCGCCGGCACCACGGCCTTACCGCCTGCCGGAACGCGAAGGATTGCTTTGCCTGCCTTGTTGCGTGACACCAGGTCGCTCAGCATTGCAATGAACCCGTAGCCCGCGTCGCTCGCCAGGAGATATTTTTGATTGTTGTCGCCAATCATCGCGCCACAGAATCCTGCGCCATCAGGCGGCTTGAAGCGACTCGACAATGGCTCACCCTGGCCACGTGCCGAGGGAAGCGTCCCTGCGATCACGCTGTACACGCGACCTGTGCTGTCGATGAACATCGCGAGCTGGTTACTGCGCCCCTGCGCTGCGGCAAGGTAATTGTCACCCGACCGATAGCTTAGTGTAGCCGGGTCGATTTCGTGTCCTTTTGCGGCGCGTGCGTAGCCTGCTTGTGACAAGACAACGGTGACCGGTTCGCTCGAGACGAGCTGCGTTTCATCGAGCGCCTGTGCCGCCTCGCGCTCGACAATCTCGGTACGGCGCTCATCGCCATACGCTTCAGCATCCTCGAGAATTTCTTTTTTTATGAGCGTCTTCAACCGCGCTGCACTATTGAGCGTTTTTTCGAGGACATCGCGCTCCTGCTGCAGCTCATCCTGCTCACCCTTGATTTTGAATTCCTCGAGTTTGGCCAGATTGCGCAGCCGCAGGTTGAGAATTGCTTCGGCCTGAATATCAGACAACTTGAAGCGTTTCATCAACACCGGCTTCGGCTCGTCTTCTTCGCGAATGATCGCGATGACTTCGTCGATGTTCAGGTAAGCGACGAGCAACCCGTCGAGTATATGCAAGCGATCGCTGACGATCTGCAGGCGATGGCCGAGACGGTTCTTGACGGTTTCCTTACGGAAAGTGAGCCACTCCTTGAGCATCTCGACGAGATTGAACATGCGAGGGCGGCCATCGAGACCAATGATGTTCATGTTGACGCGCAAGGTGCGTTCGAGTGACGTTGTCGAAAACAGGTGAGACATGAGCTGATCGACATTCACGCCGCGCTTTTTGCTGATGACAAGTCGCGTCGGATCCTCATGATCCGACTCGTCGCGCAGGTCATCGACTTGCGGCAACTTTTTCGCACGCATCTGCGCCGCGATCTGCTCCTGGATCTTTGCGCCCGATATCTGGTGCGGCAGCGACGTGATGACAATGTCCGTACCTTCCATCTTGTAGGAAGCACGCAGGCGTAATGTGCCGTTTCCCGTTGTGTATATATCCGTGATGTCGTCTTGCGAAGAAACCAGCTCACCACCAGTCGGAAAGTCCGGTCCTTTTACGTGCTTCATGAGGTGCGCAACTGTCGCCTTCGGGTTTTCGATCAGGTGCACGAGCGCACTGGCTACTTCATTCAGATTGTGTGGCGGCACGTCTGTCGACATGCCGACGGCAATACCGCTCGTACCATTGAGCAACAGGTTTGGCAGACGCGCAGGAAGCACCACGGGCTCTTTGAGCGTGCCGTCAAAATTTGGCGTCCAGTCAACCGTGCCCTGCCCCAATTCCTGCAGCATGCTCTTCGCATAGGGCGCGAGCCGTGACTCCGTATAACGCATTGCCGCAAAAGACTTGGGATCATCTGTCGAACCCCAGTTTCCCTGGCCGATGACGATCGGATAGCGGTAAGAAAACGGCTGCGCCATCAGTACCATGGCTTCGTAGCAAGCCGAATCCCCGTGCGGATGAAATTTGCCAATCACATCGCCAACCGTACGTGCCGATTTCTTCGGCTTCGACGATGCCGATAAGCCCAGTTCACTCATCGCGTAAATAATGCGCCGCTGCACCGGTTTCAGGCCGTCGCCGATCTGCGGGAGCGCACGATCGAGAATGACGTACATCGAGTAGTCGAGGTAGGCCCGTTCCGTGTATTCCTTAAGCGGCTGCTGTTCAACGCCTTCGAGGTTGAGGCTGCTCTGCATGGTAGTCATCTCACACCTCCGCCAGGTTGCCCTTGGTTTCGAGCCAGGTCCTGCGGTCTTTGGATCGTTTTTTCGCCAGCAACATGTCCATGAGCTGGTCGGTTTTGTCGCGCCCGCTGATCGTCAGCTGCACCAGGCGGCGCGTGTCGCGGTTCATCGTTGTTTCACGCAGTTGCTCGGGATCCATTTCTCCAAGGCCCTTGAAGCGCGTGACCGTCACTTTGCCCTTCTTCTTCTCAGCCTCTATACGATCGAGAATGCCCTTGCGCTCACCTTCATCGAGCGCATAAAACACTTCCTTGCCCGCATCGATGCGATAAAGAGGGGGCATCGCGACATAGACATGTCCTGCAAGTATCAATTCGCGGAAATGACGAAGAAACAACGCACACAGCAGCGTCGCGATGTGCAGCCCGTCCGAATCGGCATCCGCGAGAATACAGATCTTGTGGTAACGCAGACCGCTGATATCGTCGCTACCCGGGTCGACGCCCAGCGCGATGGAAATGTCATGCACTTCCTGTGACGCGAGTATTTCGGTCGTGTCGACTTCCCAGGTGTTCAGGATCTTGCCCCTGAGCGGCATGATGGCCTGCGTGTTGCGATCCCGCGCCTGCTTGGCCGAGCCGCCGGCAGAGTCGCCCTCGACGAGGAACAACTCGCAGAGCTCCGGTTCCTGAGACCTGCAATCTGCAAGCTTGCCGGGCAGCGCGGGCCCGGACACGATCTTCTTGCGAACGACCTTCTTGGCAGACTTGAGCCGTTTCGTCGCCTTCGTGATCGCGAGATTGGCTATCTGGTCCCCGGTTTCGGGGTGTTGGTTGAGCCACAGCGAGAAATTGTCCTTGATGACGCCGGCAACGAACGCCGCAGATTCACGCGACGACAGTCGCTCCTTGGTCTGGCCTGAAAACTGCGGGTCTTCCAGCTTCGTGCTCAGGATGAAGCTCAAACCATCCCACACGTCTTCGGGGGCGATACTTACTCCGCGCGGCAACAGGTTTCTGAAATCACAGAACTCACGCAGGGAATTCGTAAGCCCTGTGCGCAGGCCATTGACGTGTGTGCCACCCTGCGGTGTTGGAATCAGGTTAACGTAGCTCTCGGCGATCGACGGTCCGCCATCAGTCGTCCAGACCAGCGCCCAGTCGACGGCTTCGTTATTGCCGGTAAGACTCCCTGAAAACGGATCAGCCGGCAGGGTTTCGCCACCGCCGATAGCCTCGAGCAGATATTCCTCGAGTCCACCCGAGTAGCACCATTCGATTTTCTCTTCGGGTTTCTCGACCTTGAGTTTGACGGTCAGGCCGGGACACAACACCGCTTTCGCACGCAAAGCGTGCTTCAGGCTTTTGACCGAGAACTTTGCCGAGTCGAAATACTGTCCGTCAGGCCAGAATCGAATGGTCGTACCCGTGTTCGCCTTGCCGACCTTGCCAACAATTTCGAGTTTGCCGCGCTTCTTGCCGCTTGCAAAACTCATGTTGTATTCCTGCCCTCCGCGGCGAATCCACACTTCGAGATTCCGCGAAAGTGCATTCACGACCGAAACGCCGACGCCGTGCAAGCCGCCCGAGTACTGGTAGTTCTCGTTAGAGAATTTGCCACCAGCATGCAGACGGGTCAGGATCAATTCGACGCCGGGAATTTTTTCTTTAGGGTGTTTGTCGACGGGCATACCACGTCCATCGTCGCTGACTTCAAGCGAACCATCCTTGTAGATAACAACTTCGATCTTCTTGCAGTGACCTGCAAGCGCTTCGTCGACAGAGTTATCGACGACCTCATGCGCCAGGTGATTCGGACGGGAGGTGTCGGTGTACATGCCCGGTCTGCGCCGGACAGGTTCGAGTCCACTGAGGACCTCGATGTCCGCAGCGTCGTATCGTTTACTCATCAATCAGATAGCCAGTTACCAGATTGCCAGAAAGTTGCCCGGCGGAATCATAGCCCGAAACACCCAAGGCATGCACACCGAAATACAGTAATACGGTACCGGACACCATATTTCCGGTATCCGATACCACAGTGTGGAAATATGGTGTCCGGTACCGTATTAGGTGAGGTCGGCGATCAGCGCTTTGCGGATATTATCGGGAACCGGGCTGACCTCGACGCGGTAATTATCATGATCGATACCCGCAATCAGCGCCGCACCGGATTTCAGGGCTGCAACCTGTTCTGGAGGTAACTCGAAGCGCAGGAAATGCACGGCCGAGGTCTTCTCATCATCAGCACGCTCGAGGTCTTCGTCTGCTATCGCAAAGACGCGATCGAAGTCGGCGACGTGCACGTAGACCCGGTCCTCGATGCCTACAAGCTGCGTAAGCATCGCGCGACGCTCATCGGCCTCGGGAAACTCGACCATGAAGGTCGCTTTCCAGTTTGAGCCATCAGGAATCAGGGGGTTGTAGGCCTCGAGCTCCTCGTTGATGCCGTCGGCTTCGAAGATACGCTCGATACGCAACATTTCCTGTACCTGGTACTGCATTGTCAGGCGATCCTCGAAGTACAGGGCAGCATTCGTGCCGAGATCCAGCCTTCTGTTCTTTTTGTGTTCGAGCACCTTGTCGCGAAAAGCGGAGCGGGTCTCGGCATATTGCTCAAGGCTAAACAAATCGTCGCGGGTTAGTTTATTCATCAGATTCCGTAGGCTTTGCGCAGAAGGCTCATCGGGTTGCCAGCCTCATGATCATCAATATCCTGAACAATCTGCTCCGCGGCCATCGGGCAATCGCTGGCAAAATGATCAGCCTCTGCTTTCTTCAATTTATTGACCACCGGTCGCGCAATCTTCTTCGAGATATCGTGAAACTCTTTCTTGACGGCATAGGTGCCATCATGGCCTGAGCATCGTTCGATGACATCGATGGTGGTGTCGGGTACGAGTTGCAGCGCATCGCGTGTTTTCAGGCCGATGTTCTGCACGCGCAAATGACAGGGTACCTGGTAGGTCACCTTGCCCAGAGACTGCTTGAACTCAGTCTTCAGCAGTCCGTCCTTGTGCCGGGCCATCAGGTACTCAAATGGATCAAACATCGCATCGCGAACCTTGATGACATCCGGATCATCCGGGAACATGAGCGGCAACTCCTGCTTGAACATCAATGTGCACGACGGAATCGGCGTAACGATATCCCAGCCTTCATCGACGAGCTTCACGAGTGCCGGGATGTTTTGCTCCTTTGCCTTCGCCACGGACTCGAGATCACCGAGTTCGAGCTTCGGCATGCCGCAACAAACTTCCTTCGACGCCAGGGTAACCGCAATGTCGTTATGTTCGAATACAGCAACCAGGTCTTCATTTACAGCGGGATGGTTACGATTGCAGTAGCAGGTTGTAAACAGAGCAACCTTACCCGTCGTTTCTGCTGTGGCCCTGGTCTCAGAACCGCCCGCATTCACGAGGTGCGACAAACGCTTCCTGGCAGTTTTCGAATGAAATTCCGGCACAGGCGCGTTCTTATGAACTCCCAACGCGCCTTCCAGCAACTTCCGCCCCGCCTTACTGCGATTGGTCGCGTTGACGACATTGACGACGACCGGGATGCCCGCAAGCTTGCCGACCTTATCGGTCGCGCTAAGAATCCTGTCGCGTGTCGAGACGCCCTTCTCCCTGAAGCGGGCGGCCTTGGCGCGCAGCATCAGGTGAGGAAAATCGACATTCCATTCATGCGGCGGCACGTAAGGGCACTTCGACATGTAACACATGTCACACAGATAACAGTGATCGACGACCTGCCAGTAATCATCTTTCGCGACGCCATCCATCTCCATGGTGTCCGATTCGTCAATGAGATCGAACAGGGTCGGGAATGAATTGCACAGGTTGAAGCAGCGGCGACAACCGTGGCAGATATCAAAAACACGCTCGAGCTCCTCGAACAGTGCCTTGTCGTCGTAGAACTCGTCAGAACGCCAGTCCAGTGGATGGCGTGTAGGAGCCTCGAGGCTACCTTCTCGTTGTGTCATTGGATTAAAGCCGGGCCTTGCGGCCCGGCCCTTCAATGTTGATTAATCGTCGAGCGAGTCCAGAGCTTTTTGGAAACGGTTCGCATGCGAGCGCTCGGCTTTGGCAAGCGTCTCGAACCAGTCCGCAATCTCATCATGGTCCTCATCACGAGCCGTCTTGGCCATACCCGGGTACATGTCCGTGTACTCGTGGGTCTCACCCGCGATCGCCGCGGCCAGGTTCATGGACGTAGAACCGATCGGCAAACCCGTAGCCGGATCGCCTGTCTCTTCCAAATACTCGAGATGGCCGTGAGCATGACCTGTTTCGCCTTCAGCCGTGGAGCGGAATACAGCGGCTACATCGTTGTAGCCCTCTACATCAGCCTTGGCTGCAAAGTAGAGGTAACGGCGGTTAGCCTGGGATTCACCGGCAAATGCGTCTTTCAGATTTTGTTCGGTTTTGCTGCCTTTCAATGACATTTATTATTCCTCTCGAATCGGTGGTTGGCTTTCTCAGTAGATTAGAATTAATCTAGCAATCGGCTACTTTATTGACCAGCGTCGAGGCTGTCAATCGTGGCTAATCGCATTTTGATTGACGCCCGCCGAGCCTCGCTGTAGCTTAGCGGCGCACCTCGATACGGACCTGAATCCATGAGTTCCACAAAGAAATTCAATCTCGAAAAATCTCTCGCCGACCTGGAAAACCTGGTCGAGGAGTTAGAGTCGGGCGATTTGCCACTCGAGAAGGCCTTGAAGAAGTTCGAGGAAGGTATCAAGCTCACGCGCGGCTGCCAGGCTGCGTTGAAGGAAGCCGAACAAAAGGTCGAGATTCTCCTGGGCAGCGCCGGCGGTGCAGAGCTCGAGGATTTCGTTATTGACGAGGAGTAGCCGGCTCTACTCCTGCATTAGCGTCTTCAGTGCGACGACCGTCGACTCGACACCTTTTGTCACCGACGGCTCCGGCGCGACCTTGAACAGCGGCGAATGATGACTTGCGACTGGCGGTCCGCCCGCAGCTTCTGCATCGAGATCCGTTTGCGGCGTACCACCAATGCTCCAGTAAACGCTGCGGATATCAGGGTTCGCCGTGAAAAGCGGGAAGTCCTCCGCACCCATGCCTTCGGGCGGGCTGTCAACCACCGCGTCCTCGCCCATCGCAGTAGCCCAGGCGTTGCGCAAACGTCGCGCAAGCTCCGCATCGTTGACCGTGGGAGGCACGCTCTCGTTGGACACGATCACTTCCGGCAACTTGTCCTCGGGCAGCCCGGCGGCACGACCGATATTGACCGCGATTCGCTCGATTCCTTCCAGCAGGGTTTTGCGCGTTTCCTCGTTGGTGTTGCGCACGGTCAGCTGCAGATGTGCGCGGTCCGATATGATGTTGTGCTTGGTCCCTGAATGAAACGAACCAACGGTAACGACACCTGGCGCGCGTGGCGGTAATTCACGCGACACCAGCGTTTGTAGCGCGACCACGATCTGGCTGCCAATCAGTACGGGATCCTTGCCGGCATGCGGGCTCGCGCCGTGCGCGCCGACCCCATGCACGATGATATCGACCGTGTCGGCACCGGCATATGCGTCACCCTCTTCGACGGTTATCTTGCCAGCGGGGTCGCCGGCCGAAACGTGAAACGCGAGGGCATAATCAGGTGTGCCAAAACGCTCCCAGAGTTTGTCTTCACGCATGGCACGCGCGCCAATTACACGCTCCTCCGCGGGTTGCACCACCAGCATCAAGGTTCCAGTCCACTCATCCTTGTGCGCAGCCATATGACGCGCGGTACCAACGAGGCTCGTGATGTGCACATCGTGTCCGCAGGCATGCATTACAAATACCTCATTGCCGGTAATCGGGTCGATCTGCTTCGCACGGGATGCATTTTCGAGGCCCGACTTTTCTTCGACCGGCAAGCCGTCCATATCGGCACGCATCATGACGAGCGGACCGTCACCATTTTCCAGCATCGCTACAACGCCCGTGCCACCGACGCCCTCAGTCACGTCAAAGCCCGCGAGACTGAGTTCCATCGCCATGCGACGTGCAGTCTCATGCTCGATCGTGGATAACTCGGGATTGCGGTGGAAGTGATCGAAAAGACCGGCGAGATGCTTGTCGTAGTCCTCCTTGACCGCGTCGGTCAGGGCGTCCGCGAATGCAGGCACCGACATCAAAACTGCTACGAGGCAGAGAAAACGTTTGATCATGGGGAAACCTCAATTTGCTGTTAGCACAGTTTAGCCGCAAATCACCCGGCGTTAACAGATTCTTCGACGTCCGGATTATTGAGAAGAGGAGTACCGTACCGATAATTGCATGGCGAAGTCGGCCGTGGCCTGCGCATTGAGATCTTCGGCAAAGGCAAAGCGCCAAAGAAAATCCCCTGCCCTATAGTCGGCTCCAAAACCGAGCTGCAACGTATTGCCGCCGATATCATCGAAATCCGTATCAATGTATGACCCTTGCATCGACAATTGCGTGGCGAGCCCGAATCTCTCTGTAGCCTGCCATCGCAAGGCAAGTCCACCATACGGCACAAAGCTGCGTTGCAGCTCGGGCAGAACGTCACCGTCACCCAGCGCAAGCCCGCCGACAAACCCGGACAGGCTCAGGTCCCGCCCGCGAAATGTGTAGACGCGGGACCCGTACACGCCGAGTGAAAAGTCAGCCGCGCCACTGCCCGTCAACTTGTCTGGATCGCCGGTCGGCAGCTTGACAGAGGCCCGCACCGTCACCCTGCTGAACGGAACCGCCGCAGACAGCTGTATGTCACCGATACCCGACACCGAGGAATCGAGGCCAGCCAGTGTCGTGCCGTTGCTTACAAAGGAGTGCCGCAGCTGGTCTTCCGGCCCTTCGCGCCTGGCATTGGATAGACCGAAGAGGTCATGCCAGTCCTTGATGAAACCGTCGAGGAATCCTCCGGAGTGCCGGACGTAAGGCACATCTATTCCGAGTTCCAGACGATCCAGGATGCGCCGGCGTACAGACAGCGCAACGGTTGTGGTCTCGCCGTCAATAATGAGCTGCTCTGTATCAGATTCGGTGTCGTCCGCATCATTCATGATGTCGAAGCTCATGCCAACAACGAAGCCCCCCGGACTTGCGACCGCCGCAGTTTGAAATGCGGGCAGACCGTAGATCTGGAGGAACGGGTTGTGGTGCCTCAGCGGAAAACTGTCGACGGACTGGTCGTCGGCAATCGCTGTTAACGGACAGCACAGAAGAAAAAAGGCAGATACGAGTACGCGGCGCATGCCGGAATAGTCCACGCGTATGGCGCCGGTTCCTATAGTCGTTTGTACTTAAGCGCTGCAAGTGCAGCGCCCACCGCGATCAGGTGTTGGCGGCACCGCTACCCTGCAAGCGAGTAATCAGGGAGCGCAGGAAGACCTTGTTGAAACGCAACTGACAGGCCGACGACACCTGCTCCATGAGTGTCGAACTCACGCGCAGAATGGTCACCTGGCCATCAGCCCGGATTGAAGCCTGACGCTTGGCGCCGCGAACGTAACTCGTTTCACCAAAGCAATCGCCATTAGTCATTTTGCCAATACTAATACCATTGGCTTGCACCTGGACCGAGCCGGCGACAATGATGTAGAAACGATCGTCGACCTCACCTTCCCGCACAATGTCCTCGTCATCCTTGTACTCGTGCCAGTCTGAGGCGCGCAGCACCTCCCAGATTTCGGCATGCGAAAACTCGTGGAAAAACGTGAGCGACCGCAGCAGATCGAAGTGTTCCTGGTTGTCGAAGCTGTCGTATTTCTGGCGAAGATCCTTGTAGACCCGGGTCAGCTCAGCGGCCATCGAATTGCCCGTGACGAGACGTTTGCCGGGTTCCTTCTGCATCGTCGTCATCACGACGTGCTCGAGCTCCTCGGGCAAATCGTCACGATATGTGTGAATCGGCGGCGGCGTCGCATAGACAATCTGGTGTAGTAACTTTGACAGATTGTCGGCACGGAAGGGACGAAATCCGGTCAGCATTTCGTACATTACAGCGCCAAGTGAGTAGAGATCGGACCGCGGCGTCAGCTCTTCCGACTGCACCTGTTCAGGTGACATGTAGCTGGGTGAGCCAGCGATTCCTTCGATACGAGACACTTCCGAATCGCTGACGATAGCGATGCCAAAATCGATGATGCGAACATCATTGTCGATCGTCAGCATGACATTGGAGGGTTTGATGTCGCGGTGAATCACGCCCCGACCATGCGCGTAGTGCAAAGCCTTGGCACATTTGTAGATGATCTCTATGACGTCATCGACGCGCAGAAGATTGTCGGGGCGGCAATAAGCTGCCAGCGTACGCGCACCCTGAATATGTTCGGTAACGACATAGTAGGAGCCGTCTTCTTCGCCCGCGTCATAAATCGGCATGATATTGGGATGCTGCAGCATGCCAACCATGTGCGCTTCGTTGAAGAACATCTTGCGAGAGACCTTGGCGCGCTCAGCATCCTGGTCTTCCTCGATGTTGTACACCTTGATCGCGACGTCGCGACGGTAATACGGATCGTGAGACAGGTAGACGGTCCCGGTGCTGCCCTTGCCTATCTTGTTGATGATGACGTATTTACCGATTTTCTCGGGCACGTCATTCGGGCGCTTTATTTCACTAACCTTGCTGGCCATGTTGTCTCACAGTCAAGTAACAAACCATCCGTACAAAGCCAACAGCACTGCGGCATACACGGCGGCTAACAGGTCATCCAGCATAATTCCCAGCCCCCCTTGCATACTGTGATCCAGGTCCCGAATCGGCCACGGTTTGACAATATCCATGATGCGAAACAGAACAAAAGCCAGCACGAAACCGACAATCGATACGGGCGCCAGGAAAAGTGTGACGTACATCCCAACGATCTCGTCCCAGACGATGCCACCGTGATCGTGTACGCCTATGCGCCGCGCACTTTCTCCGCAAATCCAGATCCCGACCAGTGCCATGGCTATCGCAATACTCAATTGGACATATAGTCCGAAATCAAGCGTCAGCCAGAACAGGATCAGGCCCGGTATCGAGCCAAAAGTGCCCGGAGCAAACGGGGCGAGTCCTGTGCCGAAGCCAAAGGCCAGGAAATTAACGGGGTCGGTCAGTACGCTGCGCGACAGATTTTCGGGTCCATTATTCATGCGAAGTGACGGTACCCGGCGTCATTCACTTCCACAAGCTCGCCGTTCAGGCGACATCGCAGATCCGTGCCTGCGGTGACCATGCCGATTGGCGTCGCATCGTCGATATCGATATCAGCCGGACCGGTGAAGAGCAATTCGTAGTCGTCGCCGCCTGTCAGGGCAAACTCAAGCGCTTCCTCTGCTGTAAACCGCTGACGTAGTGTTTCTGAGGTTGGGATGCACTCGATGTCGATATCGGCACCAACCCCGCTCGCATCAAGAAGTTTGCGCAGATCACCAACCAGTCCATCAGACAAATCAATCGCCGCACTGGCTTGCCCGATCAACTCGCGCCCCTTGGCAACGCGCGCGCGTGGCCGGAGGAATCGCCGCTGCAGGTACTCTTCGCGCTCGCCGTCCCGAAGCAAAGCAAGACCGGCCGCCGCATCGCCCACGGTTCCCGTCACAAACACTGTGTCACCAACGTTTGCGCCGCTTCGCAGCAGGGCGGCGCCCTCTTCCACGACACCCGTCATATGCACCGTAGCGACGATTACCTTACCGCTGGTCGTGTCACCGCCGACCAGTTCGACATCATATTCGCGAGCGGCATCGAACAGCCCAGCCGCAAATTGATCCACCCAACTCTCATCCTGGTCGGCAAGCGTTAATGCCAGGGTCATCCAGCGGGGCTTGGCTCCCATTGCGGCAATGTCCGAGAGGTTCACGGCTACTACGCGATAGCCGACATCGGCCGCCGCCATGTCAGAAGGAAAATGCACGCCCTCGACCATCGTGTCGATGACCTGAACCTGTTGTATTCCGGGCGCGAGTTCGAGTACGGCCCCGTCGTCGCCAATGCCGACAATGACATCGGATGCTTGAGCATCGCGAGCAAAGTAGCGACGGATCAGTTCAAATTCATCCACCTGGCATCCTGTCCGACTATCTCACAAAGATTCAGCTTGCTGCTGTACCTCGATTTCGCGCAGGGACTGCGCGGCTACATCCAGGCATGCGTTGATGTATTTATGACCATCGGTCGAGCCGAATCGTTTGGCAAGGTTGACGCCCTCATTGATGACGACCTTGTAGGGAATGTCGATTCGCTTTTCGAGTTCGTGTACGCCGATCAGAAGAATACATAGTTCGACCGGGTCGAGTTGCTCGAGCGGTCGATCGATAAGCTTGCCAATCTTCGTCTCGATATCGCCCTGCCCATCACTGATGGCCGGGAACAACTCGTCAAAGAACTCCTGATCAACATGCCGGTAGTTTGTGTCTTCCCTGAACTGCGCAACGAGTTCAGCCGTCGAATGACCCGCAATCTGTTTTTGATATAGCGCTTGCACCATCAACTCGCGGGCGCGTGTGCGGGCGCCTGCTGCTTTCGATTCGGCTTTGTTCATCAGTCTATGCGGCGCAGGAGATTGACCATCTCGATAACCGCCAGCGTCGCTTCCTCGCCCTTGTTGCCGGCTTTCGTACCTGCGCGCTCGATAGCCTGCTCGATCGTGTCGACCGTCAGGACGCCATTACCAATCGGAACGCCATGTCGCTGGCCGGCCGCCGTAATGCCCTTTACGCACTCACCCGCCACGTACTCAAAGTGCGGCGTACCGCCGCGAATTACAGCACCCAACGCAATGATGCCGTCAAAGCGGCGCGAGGCCGCGACCTTCTCTACAGCGACAGGCATCTCGAAAGCGCCCGGTACGCGAATGATGTGGAGGTCTCCGTCATCGGCACCGTGCTGCCGCAGAGCATTCACGGCACCCTTGATCAGCGACTCAACGATGAATTCGTTAAACCGCGTTGCAACGATCGCAAATCGCGCATCGCGCACGATGAGGTCACCTTCTGTGGTCTTGATCTTGTCCATGATGTGCCGCTTTTTCAGACGTACTCGGTAATTTCGAGGTCGAATCCCGAGATCGCGTACATTTGCTTAGGCGCAGATAATACACGGATTTTGCTGAGTCCGAGATCGCGGAGAATCTGTGCACCCACGCCATAGGTGCGTAATACGGCATCTCCGCTTCGATGGTCCTCGAGCTCGTCGCGGCTCCGCCCCAGCGACTCGACGGAGTCCATGAATTCACGGGACGTTTCCTGGTCCCTCAAAAGCACGATGACGCCAGCCTCCTCTTTCGAGATTCGCTCAATCGCACTGTGCAGCGGCCAGCCAAGGACATCGCTCTTTACGCCGATAACATCGCCGAGTGTATCCTGCAGGTGTACGCGCACCAGTGGCGCCTCGACAGACCCAAGATCGCCTTTGACCAGCGCCACGTGCACGGACCGATTCACATGATCGTCAAAACACATCAGTGTGAATTCGCCGTGATCCGTCGCTATGGTCTTCTCGGCAATACGCTCGACATTGCGTTCTTTCTCCAGACGATAGCGAATCAGGTCCGCAATTGTGCCCATGCGAATTCCACGGGACTTGGCAAACCTTTCGAGATCCGGCCGCCGGGCCATGGTGCCATCCTCATTCAGGATCTCGACGATCGCAGCTGCAGGCTCAAGACCTGCCAGCCGTGCCAGATCACACCCGGCTTCAGTGTGACCGGCCCGTGTCAATACGCCCCCGGGCTGCGCCATGACCGGAAAAATATGTCCTGGTTGGCTCAGGTGCTCGGGCGTCGCGCCCTCCGCGACCGCTGCCTGGATCGTCTTCGCGCGATCGTGCGCGGAAATGCCAGTGGTGATACCTTCCGCGGCCTCGATTGAAATCGTGAAGTTGGTGGCATGATGCTCATCAGTGTCACTGACCATAAGCGGGAGACGTAGCTGCTTGCAGCGCTCGCGCGACAAGGTCAGGCAAATGAGTCCGCGTCCATGTGTCGCCATGTAATTGACATCTTCGGGCCGGACTCTGGCGGCTGCCATGATGAGGTCGCCCTCATTTTCGCGATTCTCATCGTCTACCATGACAACCATCTTTCCGGCTGCGATATCGGCAATGATCTCTTCAATATCCGAGAAAGGCGTCGCCGCACTCGGGTGGGTTGTAGTGTTGTCAGGCATAACCGTGGGCCTTTAAGAATTCGAGTGAGATGCCATCGCCGTCTTTATCCAGCAAACGTTCAAGATAACGTGCCAGCAGGTCGACTTCGACGTTGACAACCGTGCCTGCGGCGTAGTCGTCGATAATAGTTACTTCGGAGGTATGGGGAATGATATTCAGGTCAAACGTATTGTCCGAAACCTCATTGACGGTCAGGCTTACGCCGTCGACACAGACGGAACCCTTCTTCGCCACGTAGCGAGCGTACTCTTTCGGTATCTCGATCGACAGGCGAATTGAGCGTGCATCTGCCTCGCGCGAAACGACCTGACCCGTGCAATCCACGTGACCGCTGACGAGGTGGCCACCCAGCCGCTCACCAAGACTAATCGCCGGTTCGAGATTGACAGCGGAACCGGTAGAAAGGCCTCCCAGGGCGGTTACGTCAAGCGTTTCGACTGAAACATCCGTGTCAAATCCGTCCTCGTGCAATGCCACCGCGGTAAGGCATACACCGTTCACGGCGATACTCTCCCCCACCTCGTAGTCCGACCAGGGCAGGCCATCGGAGCGCACCGACAGGCGCACGTCGCCGCCGCGCTTGTCCATTGCCTTAATGGTGCCTTTTGCTTTGATAATTCCGGTAAACATCAGACTGAGACTCTCGCCGTTATTCTTGTGTCATTGCCTACGCGGCGCACATCCCTGATATCCAGGGTTCTGCGATCCGCCAGCGCCGACCAGGCCGGCGTCGTAAACATGCCGCGCGTGTTGGAGCCCATTATGTGGGGCGACTGGTAAATCACAAGCTCGTTGATCAGGTCTTTTTCGAGCAGGTAACCCGCAAGGCGCGGCCCGGCTTCGACGAGAACGTCATTAACCTCGCGCTCAGCGAGCGCTGCCAGCACTTCAAACACGTTAACCTGGTCACCGTGCGCCCCGAACGCCTGAATGACCGCGCCCGCCTCTTCAAGCCGCGATCCATCATGATCTCCCGTGTAACAGACGAGCGTGTCACCCGGTAATGCCAGCATTGCCGCGGTCGGCGGCATGCGCAGCCGGCTGTCGAGCACCACGCGTAGCGGCTGCACACCGCGCGTATCGATATGCTTGTCGCGGACGTTCAGCGACGGGTCATCGGCCTGTACGGTACCGACTCCCGTCATGATGGCCCCGGACCGCGCGCGCAACTTTTGCACGTCGTGACGAGCTTCAGGACCCGTGATCCACTGGCTTTCACCACTTTCCATCGCAGTGGCGCCGTCGATACTGGCCGCGATCTTGAGGCGCACGATCGGTCGCCCACGCATCACGCGACTGACGAAGCCCTCATTGAGCGCCTCGGCCGCATCCTGCATCAAACCAACCTGAGTCTCGATTCCGGCTTTTTGCAGCATCTCGAGACCACGCCCCCCGACCGGGTCAAAAGGATCCTGCATCGCAGCGACAACCCTGCTGACGCCCGCCGCAATCAGCGCCTCCGAGCACGGCGGTGTCTTGCCCTCGTGCGCGCAGGGCTCAAGTGATACGTATGCCGTTGCACCTTTCGCGTTGTCGCCAGCAGCCCGCAGGGCCATGATTTCGGCATGCGCCTCACCCGCTCGCTCGTGCCATCCTTCGCCAACCACCCCGGCATTGTTGACCAACACGCAGCCCACCATCGGATTCGGATGTGCCGAATACTCCCCACGCTCTGCCAGTTGCAGCGCGCGCGCCATGTGCACGCAGTCGTCATGGGTAAACATGCCCTAGGTCTTCTTCTTGCCAAGCAGCTCGGGCAGCAGGGACATCTGTTCGCGGCTGGCCGCCGTTTCCGAGATCTTCTGCAAGCGCTTGATCTCGTCTTCAAATTCGGTGATGTCCTGGAAGCGTCGATACACAGACGCAAAACGCACGTAGGCGACTTCGTCGAGTTCGTGGAGCTCTTCCATTACAAGTTCGCCAACCAGGCGCGACGGAACCTCCCGCTCGCCCATGGTGCGGAGCTTGTGAATCAGGTGGCCTATGGCCTGTTCCAGTTTGTCGCTCGGCACCGGGCGTTTTTCGAGCGCGCGCACCATGCTGTTGCGCAGCTTGTTCTCGTCAAAAGGCTGACGGCTGTTGTCGTTTTTGATCAGCCGGGGCATGACGAGTTCAGCGGTTTCGAAGGTCGTGAATCGTTCATTGCACGCGAGGCACTGCCTGCGCCGACGAATCTGGCGGCCTTCACCCGCCAGACGCGAGTCTATGACCTTTGTTTCATCATGGGCGCAGAACGGACAGTGCATCAGTTAGAACGATCAGTCGTAGACAGGGAATCTCGCGCAGAGCTCGAGTACCTGGCTGCGGACGCGGTCGATCGTCTCCTCATTCTCAAGATCGTCGAGTATATCCGCTATCCAGCCCGTGAGCTGGCGGGTTTCCTCGACGCCAAAGCCCCGGGTCGTGATGGCCGGCGTACCGAGGCGAAGGCCGCTCGTGACGAAAGGGGACTGTGGATCGTTTGGCACAGAGTTCTTGTTAACCGTGATGTAGGCGCGACCCAGGGCGGCGTCGGCAGCCTTGCCCGTGATGCCCTGGTTTATCAGGCTGACGAGCATCAGGTGGTTTTCAGTACCGCCCGATATGATTGGGTAACCGCGCTCGTTGAGTACCTCGGCCATGACCTTGGCGTTTTCGATGACCTTCGCCTGGTACTCCTTGAATTCAGGCTCCAGCGCTTCCTTGAGCGCGACTGCTTTTGCGGCGATCACATGCATGAGCGGCCCGCCCTGCGTGCCCGGAAATACAAGTGAGTTGAATCGTTTTGTCAGATCATCATTCTTTCGTGCCAGGATCAGGCCTCCGCGCGGGCCTCTCAAGGTCTTGTGCGTCGTAGTCGTACAAACATCTGCATGCGGAATCGGGCTCGGGTACAAGCCAGCAGCTACCAGGCCCGCGACGTGCGCCATATCAACGAACAGGTAGGCACCGACACTGTCCGCAATCTCGCGAAATCGCGCCCAGTCCGCAATCTGCGAATACGCCGAGAACCCCGCGATTATCATTTTCGGCTTGTGTTCTGTTGCCAGCGCCTGGACCTGGTCGTAGTCGATCAGGCCCGTTTCCTGGTCAAGCCCATAGGGAATGACGTTAAACAACTTGCCCGAGAAGTTTACGGGTGAGCCGTGTGTGAGGTGGCCACCTTCATTGAGGCTCATGCCCAGAATCGTGTCGCCCGGCTCAACGAGCGCATGGTAAACAGCAGCATTTGCCTGAGAGCCCGAGTGCGGCTGGACGTTTGCATAGTCAGCACCAAATAGCTGCCTGGCGCGTTCAATAGCCAGTATCTCGACATCGTCGACAAATTCGCAGCCACCGTAGTAACGCTTGCCCGGGTAACCCTCTGCATATTTGTTCGTGAGCTTGCTGCCCTGTGCAGCCATGACACGCGGGCTCGTATAATTCTCCGACGCGATCAACTCGATGTGTTCTTCCTGGCGCTGGCTCTCCAGATCTATGGCTTTGGCTACTTCAGGATCATAGGACGCGAGGGTCGTCGAGGTGTCGAACATCAGGGATCTACTCCAGAGGTGGGCTGCAAAAGATCCGCATATTACAGGTTTGAGTGGATATTTGGCACCGCCAATAAAGGTTCCAGTTACCTTTTACTCAGTCCAACCTAACTGGAACCTTTGGAACCCAAAAAAGTAACTGGAAGCTTTCAGGATTGGTGCCCTTAGGTTTCGATGAAGGATCGCACCACCCGGGTCCATGCACGGGCCAGGTTATGGCGATTGTAGCCACCACCCCCGGTACCAATGATGCGGCCCTGACAGTGCTTTTGAGCCAGGCGACAAAGCGAGGCCGCGGCATGGGCATGGGCCTCTTCGGTCCAGCAGAGATGCGTAATCGGATCACCTTCCAGGCTGTCGGCACCGCACTGCATAAGGATGAATTCGGGCCGGTTGGCATCGATATATGTCTCTACCCTGTCCCAGGCCTCGAGAAACTCCTCATCATCCGCGCCGGCCGCGACCGGAATATTGAGCTTTGTCCCTTTCGCCCGGCCCTTGCCCGTTTCGTGAGCGTGGCCCGTGCCCGGGTAAAGAAAGCGCCCGTCCTCGTGGATGTCGGCAAAGATCAGGTCCGGATCGTCTTCGAACCCGTAGAAAACACCATCGCCATGATGCGCGTCGATATCGACATAGGCGATGCGCTTGAGGCCGAATGTCTTGCGCAAGTATTCGACCGCAATTCCGCAATCGTTGAATACGCAGAAACCGGCAGCGCGGTTACGCGCCGCATGGTGCAAGCCGGCAATCGGCACGAACGCGCGCTTGTGATTGCCATGCATGAGCTCATCGACGGCACAAAGAACAGCGCCAACAACAGCCGCCGCAGCGTCGTAGATTCCTTTGACAGCCGGTGTGTCGCCGTCATCGAGCCAGCCTTTTCCGACCGCCGACATGCGAGAAACCTTGTCGATGTACTCAGGCGTATGAAACAGGGCCAGTTCATCTATGAGCGCCGCGCGCGGGTGGCCGAAGTCGACAATATCGGCCAGGCCTTCTTTCTCCAGCTCCGCATGAAAGACACCGTGGCGGTCAATGCCAAACGGGTGCGAATCGCCGAAACCATAGGCGGCAATCTCCTTCCCTTTGTAGACCAGCACCGATTCGCTCATGAATAGCGCCCGAGTATTTGCTTGTTCGGCAGCATACCGGATAATGCGCGCTTCTCAACACACGGTCCTGTCATGGCTCAATACATTTACACGATGAACCGCGTTGCGAAGGTCGTGCCGCCAAAGCGGCATATCATTCGCGACATCTCTCTCTCGTTTTTCCCGGGCGCCAAGATTGGCGTACTCGGCCTCAACGGGTCGGGCAAATCGACCCTCATGCGCATCATGGCCGGACTCGACACGGAAATTGACGGCGAGGCACGCCCGCAGCCAGGCATCAAAATCGGCTACCTGCCGCAGGAGCCCGAGCTCGATTCCGGCAAGGACGTACGCGGAAACGTCGAGGAAGGCCTGGGTGAGACAATTGGCCTCCTGAGTCGCTTTAATGAAATCAGCGAAAAATTCGCCGAGCCTATGAGCGACGACGAGATGAATGCGCTGCTCGAAGAACAGGGCAAGTTGCAGGACGCGATCGATGCAGCCGGTGGCTGGGAGGTAGACCGCAAGCTCGAGGTCGCGGCCGATGCGCTGCGCCTGCCAGCCTGGGACGCTGACGTCACAAAACTTTCCGGCGGTGAACGGCGTCGCGTCGCGCTTTGTCGCCTTCTCCTGTCGCAACCCGACATGTTGCTGCTCGACGAACCGACCAACCACCTCGATGCAGAATCGGTCGCGTGGCTGGAGCGCTTCCTCGACGAATACCCGAGCACGGTCATTGCCGTGACACATGATCGATATTTTCTCGACAATGTAGCCGGGTGGATACTCGAACTCGACCGCGGCCATGGCATTCCATGGGAAGGCAATTATTCGTCGTGGCTGGAGCAAAAAGAAGCGCGCCTCAAGAACGAAGAGGCTACCGAAAAAGCGCGGCAACGCGCGATGCAGCATGAGCTCGAGTGGGTACGCAGTAACCCCAAGGGTCGCCAGGCCAAGTCGAAAGCGCGCCTCAAACAGTTCGAGGAACTTTCATCACCGTCATACCAGGCTCGCCTCGAGACCAACGAAATCTATATTCCGCCAGGACCTCGTCTCGGCGACCTTGTGCTCGAAGTGGAGGGCCTCAGGAAGGGCTTTGGCGACAAGCTGCTGATTGATGGCCTGAGCTTTCAACTTCCGCCGGGAGGCATCGTCGGCGTAATCGGCCCGAACGGCGCAGGCAAGACAACGATGACGCGCATGATCACGGGTCAGGAGCAACCGGACTCGGGCTCGTTACGCCTCGGTGATACGGTGCAGATTGCGAGTGTCGACCAGTCCCGTGACAGCCTTGACGACAACAAGACTGTATGGGAAGAAATATCGGATGGCCTCGACATGATCAAGGTCGGCAACTATGAGACATCGTCACGCGCCTATGTCGGCCGCTTCAACTTCCGCGGACAGGACCAGCAGAAAAAGATCGGCGTGCTATCCGGTGGTGAACGCAATCGTGTTCATCTGGCCAAGATGCTGAAGGCCGGGGGTAATTTCCTGTTACTCGATGAACCGACCAACGACCTCGATGTCGAAACCCTGCGCGCGCTCGAGGAAGCGCTACTCGAGTTTCCCGGTTCGGCGATGGTGATTTCTCATGATCGCTGGTTTTTGGACCGCATTGCGACACACATTCTCGCCTTCGAAGGCAACTCTGAGGTGGTCTGGTTCGCTGGAAACTACGCCGACTACGAGGAAGACCGCAAACGGCGTCTCGGTGCCGATGCGGCAAATCCACACCGAATCAAGTATAAGAAGTTAGACGCTTAACGAACGGAGAACACAACGATGAATCTGCTGCTGGCCGCGAGTGCAGTGTTCGCATTGATCACGTTGTATTTCGTTTTTTCAATGTTCCGCCACGCGCGTCGACGCCGCCCGGTTCGCGCGACACGTTCATTGGCGGGAGGCGCTGTGTTCGCCTGCGCAGGCGGAGCCAGCACCATGCTCGCGTTCAGCTACTTCGGTTACTTCCAACTGGTCGATGAGCAGGTCATTGGCCAGATAAAATTCAGCGAGTCTGCGCCGGAGCAATATGTCGCCCGCCTCATGCTGGAAAACGAAAAGCGTGATCGGATGTTCGAAATCCTGGGCGATGAATGGCAGATGGATGCGCGCGTCGTCACCTGGAAGCCACCGATGACCTTGTTGGGCCTTGACCCGATTTTCCAGCTCGATCGACTCAGTGGGCGCTACTCAGAGGTTGAGGAAGAACTCAGTAAACATCGCAGCGCGCATGCCTTGTCCGAGCCTGCGACATTGGATGTCTGGCAGTTCGCGCGCAAATACCCGAAATTGATGCCCGGCGTTGATGCGCACTACGGCACGGCAACGTATTTACCCATGGCGCACGGCGCGATTTTCGAAGTCACGATGACAAGGACGGGCCTTGTCGCGCGCCCTGTAAATGATGCAGCGCGCGAGGCAATCGGGGAATGGGGACAGTAATCTTTTATATATTATGTAAAACGTATGCGACGACGCCGGCCTGATGATGGTGCATACTGAAGTGGCTGATTGATAATTAATATTTGCCGTTTATCAAAAACCAGAAAACTGAGCGATATGGCAATTGTAATTGACAGAGATCAGGGGATAAAAAGTGGGCTTGAGGACCAGATTGGCCTCGAGTGTCCCTACTGTGGTGTCTACGCACACATGCAGCCGCAGTCCGTGCCGGATGCCTCGTCGTTACTGCGAGACAAACCCAAGCACGTCGGCCTCGTGTACAAGTGCGATGCCTGCACCGCCCCTATTTTCCTGCGATTCGCTGTTCGGAAGTATGAGGACAACAGGGTTGAGCTTTCACGCAATTTTGTTGAACTCGAACGTCCCAAGGAACGCTTTGCGTTTTCCTATTTGCCCAAGCATACAGAGGTGCTTTTTCGCGAGGCCTTAAGCTGTTACTCCAACAATAACTTCAACGCCTTTGCATCGATGTGCAGGCGCGCATCGATAAGCGCATTCGACGCACTGGGTGAAGGTGGCAAGCTTCGTGCATTTGAAGAAGCCATGGTTGCCCAGGATATTGCGGGCATCGACAATGAAGCATTCACGCCTATCAAGAAGGTTCTGTTTAGCACCGGGCCGCACGAAGAGCTTCCACTTCTGAATCGCGCCGAGGCAGGCATTCTCCTCGAGGTGCTCAAGGACATGTTCTACCAGTGCTTCGTGCGCCGCGGCAAGCTGACACGCGCGATCAAAGTACGCCGCTTCTTCGTCACCGAGGCAAACAACGACAGCGTTGCTTCCGCCTGATACTTGCGACCGAGTCTTGCCAATAGGTCCTGGTTACCTCTTAGTCAGTCTAAGGTAACGGATCCCTGTTTGTTTAGTTAGCCAATGGCGAATCGCAAGTTTCGGAACATGCGCATCCAGGGGCCGTCCTCGCCCCAGTCGTCCGGGTGCCAGGAATTCTGTTTCGTCAGCGCCACGCGCTCGGGGTGGGGCATCATAATCGTGACACGACCATCGTCGTTCGACAGGCCGCATATGCCATCCACCGACCCATTGGGGTTTGCCGGGTACGTGTCGGCAACTTCGCCATAGTTGTCCACGTAACGCAACGCGACCGTGTAAGACGCGGAATAACGCGCGGCATCGTCGACAAATACCGCTCGACCCTCGCCATGAGAGGTCGCAATTGGCAAGCGCGAACCGCCCATGTCTTGCAGGAACAACGACGGGCTTTCAACGATCTCAACGAGGCTCAGGCGAGCTTCGAACTGCTCCGACTTGTTGCGAAGAAAGCGCGGCCAGTGGCCGGCGCCCGGAATGATGTCCTTGAGGTGTGACATCATCTGGCATCCATTACAAACACCGAGTGCGAACGTGTCGTTGCGCGCGAAGAATGCGGCAAACTGATCGCGCGTGCGCGAGTGGAACAACACCGACTTTGCCCAGCCACCGCCGGCACCCAACACGTCACCAAATGAGAAGCCGCCGCAAGCGACCAGGCCCTGGTAGCCGTCAAGCGTATCGCGCCCATCGAGCAAGTCGCTCATATGCACGTCTACGGCCATGAAGCCGGCCTTGATAAACGCAGCCGCCATTTCATTCTGACTATTGACCCCCTGCTCTCGCAGGATTGCGACACGCGGTTTACCTCCACCGCGGAGCGAACGCGTAATGTCCTCTTGCGGATCGAACGAAAGCGCGACGTTAAGGCCAGGGTCTTTTTCATCGAGAATGCGATCGAATTCTTCCTTGGCTGTCTTCGGGTTATCACGCAACGCCTGGATGCGGTAACTCATCATCGACCACTCGCGCTGCATCGCCACGCGGTCGAGTTCGAGCACTGTCTTGCTATCGCCTCGCACCACAAGCTTGCTGCTGTCGTCAACGAGACCGATCGCCTCAGCGTTAAGGCCGTTGCGGTCGAGCACCATTTGCACTTGTTGCAGCTTGCTTTTCGCGACCTGGACCACAGCACCGAGCTCTTCGCTGAAGAGTTTTCTGAGCAGTTCGACACGCGAACCTTCGAGGGTAAGCGTCGCTCCAAGACGGCTGGCAAACACCATCTCGGCTACCGCCGCCAGCAAACCGCCATCGCTGCGATCGTGATACGCCAGCAACATGTCCCGCGAGTTTAGTTCCTGTACTGCCGCGAACAGACCCTTGAGGAGCTGTGGTTCGTCGAGATCCGGCGTCGCACCGCCCGTACGTGAATACGCCTGCGCCAGACAGCTCGCGCCGAGACGATTTTTGCCCTGCCCAAGGTCAAACAAAATCAGGTAGCTCGGTTCCTCGATCTGGCGTAGCTGGGGGGTCAGATGCTTTGCCACATCTGTGACCGGTGCGAAAGCGGTAACAATCAGCGACACCGGTGCTACAACGTTGTACTCACCGTTTTCGTCGTCCCAGCGCGTCCGCATCGACATCGAGTCCTTGCCGACAGGAATGGCTACGCCGATTTCGCGGCACAATTCGTCCCCGACTGCCTTCACCGTATCAAACAAGTTGGCGTCTTCACCCGGGTGACCCGCCGCTGCCATCCAGTTTGCGGACAGGCGCACCTTGTTCAACGATTCGATCGGTGCAGCCGCAATATTGGTAATTGATTCCGCTACGGCCATACGGCCCGATGCCGGAGCGTTCGTC
>CALDZH010000086.1 GCA_937944275.1 uncultured Woeseiaceae bacterium | reverse complement strand
TCCATTCGCCTTGACGACTTCGTGGGCAAACACGCAGATACCGTCAGTAGCCGTAGCGTAAGCGAAGCCATATCCGAGGCTCCCCCAGTCATCCGCCTTGACATGCGGAATGCCGTAACTTGTCCAACGGATGTCCACTTTGTAACGCTGGTCCACATCGGCCGTGCAGCCGAGCAGCATTGCCGATAGGAGTAGCAGCAGATTCTGATATTTCACAAATATTCCTGAGCGCCAATTTCCGACGGCACAGAGTACAGAAATGAGCTTTCCTGATCCATTTAGTCGTGGAAAGGGCCTGCGGCTGTCCCTCTTACTGTCTTACTCGTTTTCAATAGCGCTCAGCCATACGGCGTCCAGTAAAGTCTGAGTGCGGATGCTGCCATTTGCCCACTGCTCGCGCAGTGAAGGCTCAGCAGCCATCGCGGCAAAGTCTTCAAACATCAATGCGGAGCCGGGCAGGGGGGATGCGACCTTGACGGTGGTGGACTCGGAACCGGGGCTCCAACCGCTAGCGCGATGCAGGTAGTCCGCGGAGCCGTCAGGTGATTGGCCCAGGAAGTCGTCTATGTTGATTGAACCCCTGGTTCCCGATATCCGCAAGTCCATCACGACCGCTCCTGAATCGAACCCGCAGTCCCAGGTCGATGTCGAGCCGTCGGTAAATCGCAGAACACCGCTGCCGGACACAGCAGCACCCGTTTCGGCATCGCGCCGAATGTGAGCATTGGCACACTCGAGTTCGGCGCTCGGCGCGAGGTACTCAACGGCCGCTCTCATGTTGTACCAACCCGCATCGCCAATTGCGCCCATGGGCTCGAGTTCGGGCTTGTAACGGATGTCACCCCTGTCCGAGAGTGTGAACTGAAAAGCGGAAGCGACTGACCACGTCCTGCCGACAGTATCCGCTTTCAGTTTCCTGATCTGGTGTGTCCGCGGGTGGTGTACGAAGTGGGTAGCATCCATGAAACCGACGTTGTTCTCGCGACAGGCTGCAATAATGTTTTGCATCGATTGCAGGCTGGCAAAGGGCTTCTCCGCTAACACATGTTTGCCGGCATGGGCAGCTGCGACGCTTATCTCTTCACGCACACTTGTTGGTGTAGCAACGTAGATTGCGTCGATTTCGTTGGAAATGAGCATATCGGCCCACGAGTCAAAAGCCTGGTCGGCGCCATGCTTTTCAGCGAACAGTTTTGCCAACGCCATGCTGCGGCTGGATACGGCGACGAGTTCCGCTTTGGGCGTCAAAGTGACCGTATGGGCCATGGCATTCGCGATCCCTCCCGTGCCAACGAATCCCCAACGAAGCGCATCGGCGCGCTTTCCGCCCCGAGCCACCTTCATGGCGTGAACGTCATCGAGTTGCACTCTGCGATAAACTCCTTGATCTGTTCCACATTTACCTCACCCATGGTGAAGTACGGGAACTTGATCATCGGCTGGTCCTGGAGAAAGTCCTGAATCACAGCCTCTTCAAGCGGCTTTCCTTCACCGATGTGGCTGCCCAGCCACTTCGGCATCAGCTCGATCAACAGCGGCTTCAACTCCGGGTTAGACCAGAACTCCCTGAAAAAGCTGTATTGACTGAATTGGTAGTTCAGTTTTTCGGTGGATTGCAGCGTTACTCTTTGCCGCAGGCGAATATCACGGGACGACGCACCGACGAGTAGCTGAAAGTCGCCACTTTCCGCGATCCAGCGCCCGTGTCGCGGGCTATAGAACGAAAAGTCTCTTTCGGAAAGCACGAACTGAATCTGTCGGCTTTCGCCTGGCGCAAGCTCGAGCTTGTGGAACCCCCTGAGCTCCTGCTCGGGTCTTTGCACGCTGGCTTCCTCGTCTTTCACATAGAGTTGCACGATTTCCTTGCCCGTGATGTCACCCGAATTTGTCACGGTTACGGAAACCGTCAGCGAATCCTTGTCCGATAGGTGCTCGGCCGATACTTCGAGGTCACTGTAGGAAAACTCCGTGTAAGAAAGGCCGTGGCCGAACGGAAACAGCGGTTCGATCCTGCGCTTGTCGTAATAGCGATAACCGACGAAGATTCGCTCGCCGTACAACACTTCGCCGTCCTCGCCGGGAAAGTTCAGATAGGCTGGCGTGTCTTCGAGGCGTACGGGAAAAGTCTCGGCCAGTTTGCCGGATGGATTCACCCTGCCGAAGACGACGTCGGCAACAGCTCCGGCACCTGCCTGGCCGCCCAGCCAGCCCTCGACAATCGCTGGCACGCTGTCAACCCAGGGCATTGCCACAGCACTTCCATTGGTTAACACGACCACCGTATTCGGCTGTCTGTCACTTATTTCCTCGATCAGTCGATTATGCGAGGGTGGCAGATCGATGTGCTGGCGGTCTATACCCTCGGATTCGTAGTGCAGCGGCAACCCAGCCAGTACCAGGGCTACGTCTGCGTCGGCCGCCAGACCGGCAGCCGCTTCTATGTGTGTGAAGTCAGCGTCGTCGGCAAGGCTGTATCCCTGTCGGTATTCAATCTCGAAGTCGTCGCCGTACTCTTGCAGGATAATATCCATGAACGTGTCTAACCGGGCAGGCTTTACTTCGGAGCTGCCATTACCCTGGTAACGAGGGTTAACCGCAAACTCGCCGATCACGGCAATCTTGCGAATCTTGTCATTTGCCACTGGCAATACGGCGTTATCGTTTTTCAAAAGCGTAATGGCCTCCGAGGCGACCCGGCGCGCCAGGGAGTGGTGTTTGTCGAGATTCTGACCACCCGACGAATCTGCCAGGGCATTGGCTTTCAACACGACACGCAGAATGTCGCGCACCACGCGGTCCAGTTGCGCTTCTTCCAGCTCGCCGTTTTCGACTGCATCGATGACCATCTGGTTGGTCAGGTGGCCAGGTTTGCCGGGCATCTCCAGGTGCATGCCTGCCCGGATACCTTCGACCCGGTCGATGACCGCGTCCCAGTCCGAGACCACAATGCCTTTGAATCCCCACTCCTGTTTCAGCTTACGGGTAAGCATGTCAGGCGATTGGGTGCCGTACACACCCTGAACGCGGTTGTAACAGGCCATCACCGACCAGGGTTGTGCCTCACGCACGGCGATTTCGAACGGAGTCATGTAAATTTCGTTGAGCGTCCTTTCATCGACGTTGGAATTGGCCCACATCCGCTCGGTTTCGACATTGTTGGCGACAAAATGCTTGAGTGATGTTCCGACTCCCCGGGCCTGAACGCCATTGATGTAGGCGGCACCCAATTTGCCGGACAAGTAAGGGTCCTCGGAAAAATACTCGAAGTTCCTGCCGCCAAGAACGGAGCGTTTGATGTTGACGCCGGGTCCAAGCAGCAAATTCACTCCCAGCGCTCTGGCTTCGTCCCCTAGCGCAGCCCCCACCTCGCTCACCAAATCAACGTCCCAGGTGGCAGATAGAGCCGAAGAGGTCGGAAAGCAGGTGGCTGGAAGCTGGTCTCCGTAGCCCCAGGTATCGGTGGACGGAGCCCTCCGTAATCCATGCGGGCCGTCGGCCATCCATATATGTGGGATGTCGAGACGCTCGATCGGTTGCGTACTCCAGGCATCTCGCCCAGAGGTCAGCAAGGCCTTTTCTTCTAGGCTCATTCGCGCAAGCAGGTGATCGATGTTTTCGTCTGACCAGGCCAACTCTGCGCCTGGTTGCGCCACGCTGGCAGTGGCGAGTGAGAGCAGGGCCGCTGCCCGGCAAATACTCTTGGTTCCCATATTGTTGTTCTCTGGTTTTACTCGCTCAACCTGTCGGGCAGGCGCCAAAATCCGGCCCAATCTGTCACATCACGCAAGCAAATGACAATACTATCGGGGCGAACTGGAGTCGTTGCGTATACAACCCGGGTTTGTAGCCTCGTTGACCGGGCGAAAACCTGTTCGAGCAACAATGCAGCGCAACTGCGAGTCGCGCGGCTCCCTAGTTTTTTCCCGAGCCGTTGTACTGGCATGCCAATCCGAAGTAATCACCGTCATTGGCCATGACGATATCGTCCTTACCCGGAGTCGACGTAAACGGTGAAGCAGTGACACCATCAGGTCCCATGCTGTAAACATCATAGCCGGTGTTGACCGGCTTCAGGTTATGGTCTTTGCGGACGGGCCCTACATTCTGGCGGCCGAATACGACGAGGTACTGATACGGGTTGTCCCATGGATCCCGCAAATCACCAAGGCCAATGTCAGCCAAGCTGTCAGGATAGCGACTGTATGACAATTCATACGTGCTCAGAGCCATATGAATCTTGCCAATATCGCCGGTAACCTGGGCGATTTTCGCTCGCATGATTGGTCCTTGTCGCGTGTCGGGACTATCGCAATTCGGCGTGCCGCT
>CALDZH010000085.1 GCA_937944275.1 uncultured Woeseiaceae bacterium | reverse complement strand
GCGCCGTAGCTGCCAGTGCAAATCTCGGCGAAGCGGGTGCCGACGGCGAGCATCACGTCGCACTCCTTGAAAGCGTTCTGCGCAGCGGGCACGGACGAGGGCCCGAAGCCCATGCCCGCATGCAAGGGATGATCGCCGGGGAACGCACCGAGGCCTTGCAAGGTGGTAGCGACGGGCGCGCCGAGATGCTCGGCGATACGGATAAGGTCGTCGGTGACGAAGCGGGCACCCCAGCCAACAAACAGCCCGGGTTTGTCGGCCGACGCGAGCATCGCGACGGCGTCTTTGATCAAAGCCTCGTCGAGGGCAGGGCGTTCTAACGTGATGTCGGCGGTCGCCATCGCGTCGACTTCACCGGTCAGGAGCTGCAGGTTTGCCGGCAACTCAATGAATACCGGGCCGGGCTCGCCGGAAACAGCTGTCTTGTACGCCTCGTAGACGACAGGGATCGCATCCTCGTAGCGCTCTATTCTGTACTGCGCCTTGGTCAGCGGACGCATGATCGCCTGCTGATCGACATCATGCAGCTGGAAGGATTGCTTCATATCGGTGCGGACGCCGCCGGAAATAACAAGCATGGGCACGCCGTCGAGAAACGCCTCACCAACACCGCTCATTGCGTGGGTGATACCGGCCGCCGGGACGATGGCCAGGACCCCGATCGTATCGGTTGTACGACTGATGGCATCTGCCATGAACGCGCCGCAGCCCTCGTGGGTGACCAGCACAGGCTGAATGGACTCGGAGCCGAGCAATTCATCATAAAGCTCGATGTTGTGAACGCCGGGGATACCAAAGGTGTATCGGACCCCGATCTGCTCCAGGGCATGGCGAACAAGCGCGGCGGCGGTAGTTTTCATTATTTGTGAGCCTCGAAAAACGATTTGCTTGAGTCATTTTCCGCTAAAATTGGACCAATTCCCATCAAAAGAAAATTCCTTGTCAACTTCGCGGCCGATTACCCGAATCTCGTGCCTCCTGTCCTTTCTCGTCGCGGCATCGCTGTTGTTCAGCCAGCTTGCGGGTTGCGAGAGGCAGTCGCATCCTGAGCTCCGCGGGCATCTCTTTTTTGGGTCGGGCCAGTACCTGGGTCGCCTCGATCTTCGCGACGGCAGCACCTCCGTGGAGGCTAATCTGGGTGACGTTTCAATAAGACGGGTCAGTGCCTACGGCGACGAGAACCTGCTGCTGACGGTCTTCGGCATCGTCAATCACAAAAAATCCTATCGACTGATGCAGTACGAGATCGCAACCGGGCAGACCGGGTTTCTTTTCAACGGGCGGAATGGCGTGTACCTGCCGGGCGAAGAGATGCTGGTTTACGATCATCGTTTGCGCTTGAGGGCCAAAGTCAGGAGTGAAAGCGGACGCGTGGATGTTGATCTGGCCCAACACGAATTTGGCGACAGGATACAGCTGATTCCGGTGTCGGATTCGCGTTTTCTCTACAGCATTGGCGACGCTCAAGGGGAGCGTATTTTCGCGCATGACGCATACATGCAAACGACGACATATCTCGAGAAACTGTCTGCTGTTTGCGGCCTCGATGGGGCAATCTGGATCGACGAACCCCGGCAACTGCTCTGCAGGATGACAACAGCGTCCGGTCAGTTCGAGAGCTATTCTTTCTTCGACCTGGATGGCACACGTCGCGGCCGCCTTTCTTTGCCGGAGTCCAGGTCTTTCGGCGCCGTCGCTTACCTGCATGATCAGGACTCACTGGTCCTGACCCAACCTTGGCGTAGCCTCGTCGGTGGCCGCGGCAAGACAGCGATTTGGATCTATGATCTGGGTCGTGACGAGTACTACCGCCTCGTAAAAGACCAGTACCTGGGTGAAACGGTGGTCTATAAGCCCGAGTAAGTCGTCCTGACCCGATTCGCATCCACCTGCCCATTCAAACGTTTTCCTCACCCCGGACATCCAAATTAGCAAGTAACCAATACGACCGGGGCGTAGAAAGCTGAAAATTCAAGACACATCGGCGCAGGATGTTCGCATTGCGCCGCGAGACCCAAGGCGCAAACACCTGACTATCGGCGCGATTGCTCTCGCGATGATCGCTGTTGCCTGGTTCGTGACGCCCGCTGTACAACGGTGGGCCAACGCGAGCGTAAGCGTTCCTGTGGATCGGGTCCGAGTAGCCACCGTTACACGTGGCGACCTTGTTCAGGATGTTTCCGTCCAGGGTCGCGTCGTTGCTGCCGTCAGCCCTACGTTGTACGCCACAGCAAGCGGCACAATTACTCTCCTCGCTGAAGCCGGCGAAAGAGTACTGGAAGGCCAGGTCCTTGCGACTGTTGTCAGCCCTGAGCTTACAAACCAGTTGCAGCAAGCGGAGTCCACGCTGGAACAACGCAAAATGGAGCTCGAGCGTCAGCGGATCGAATCTCGGCAGCTGGCACTCGAGAAACGCAAGGCGGCAGACCTTGCAGATGTCGCGCTCGTTGCCGCGAATCGCGAAAAACGGCGTGCCGATGAGGCGCACGCCCGTGGCGTCATTCCCCAAATCGATTTTGAAAAAGCGCAGGATGATCTGCGCAATGCTGAACTGGCGCACAAGCACGCAGTCGCCGACGCGGACCTGTTCGACGAGCGGCTCGCTTTCGAGCTGCGCGCATCCGAATTCGATGTCGATCGCCAGGGTTTGTTCGTCGAGGACCTGCGTCGCCAGGTCGATGCATTGTCGATAACGTCACCTGTCAGCGGCATCGTCGGCGACCTTCTCGTTGACCAGAAGGCGGCAGTGGCACGTGATATGCCGGTCATGGCGGTCGTCGATCTCACGCGCTTCGAGGTTGATGCGCAGATTCCGGAAAGTTACGCCGATGATCTCGCGATCGGCATGACGGCGGAAGTGCTTGTCGGCGGTGATCGTTTTCCGGGGCAACTCGTTGCGGTTTCGCCCGAGATTGTGGGCAACCAGGTGGCCAGCCGCGTTCGCTTCAGCGGCGATACCCCAAGCAACCTTCGACAGAATCAGCGCCTGACCGTACGTGTACTGCTGGCCGAACACAACGACGTGATGATGGTACAGCGCGGTCAGTTTCTCGACAGCGGTGGCGGCCGCATTGCGTACCTTGTTAGCGAAAAAGGCATGGCGGAGAAGCGCCGTATCGAAACCGGTGCGCGCAGCCTCGGCGCCGTTGAAATCGTAGCGGGGCTCCAACCCGGCGATACCATCGTAATTTCCAACCTGGACGCGTTTCGCAGTGCGGAAACAGTCCTGCTAACTGATTAGCCATTCAGGAGAACAGGGCTATGTTGAACATGAAAAACGTATCCAAGGTGTATCGAACCGACACCGTTGAGACACATGCTTTACGCGAGTTTTCGCTGACGGTTGAAGAAGGTGAATTCGTATCGGTGACCGGGCCATCCGGATCAGGCAAGACAACCTTTCTCAATATTGCGGGATTACTCGAAGATCTGAGTGGCGGCATCTACGAGCTCGATGGTCGTGATATCTCCAAGCTCAACGACCGGGAACGCTCACGCGTTCGCAACGAGAAGATCGGCTTTATTTTCCAGAGCTTCAACCTGATTCCGGA
>CALDZH010000084.1 GCA_937944275.1 uncultured Woeseiaceae bacterium | reverse complement strand
GCAGCTTCTCACGGTCCGTAAGGTACCGGACGTTCATCGTTGTCACGTCGTGGTACCAGCCAGAAGGCGGTTTCGGCATTTTAGGAACGCCAAAATGCGCCGGCATCAGATACCTGGCTCGGGGGTCGAATTCAAACATGGCCAATTCCTTCCAAAAGGCAGAAATTCAAAGATCGAGTCTGGCGATAAAGTCAGCCCGAATCTGTTTCTTGAAAATCTTTCCGGACGCGATACGTGGCAGGCTTTCCGCACTGATCCAGATGTGTGCCGGTACCTTGAACCCGGCGACCTTGTCACTCAGAAATGACTGAATCTGCTCTTCGCTGATGTCGGACTCAGGCCGTGCGTGGACCGCCGCACCGACGATTTCACCAAGACGCTCATCGGGGAGCGAGAAAACAGCGGCTTCGGCAATGTCCGGATGCGCGTACATCGCTTCCTCGACTTCGGTGCAACTGATGTTCTCGCCGCCGCGAATAATGATCTCCTTAAGTCGATCCACTATGTAGACGAAGCCCTCTTCATCCTGGTAGCCAACGTCTCCGGTATGGAACCATCCATTCCTGAAAGACGCCTCGGTTGCTGCGGGCTGGTTGAGATAGCCGCTAACAATCGCTGGGGAACGCAAGCAAATTTCACCTCGCTCACCCTGCGCGACTTCGTCGCCGTTTTGATCAGTTAGCCGGAGCTCGACGAGAGGCGGCGTTGCATGGCCTACCGAGCCGGGACGTGCCGCGTAATCGTCGTCGCCGATAATGCAGCCGACAGCATTGGTCTCCGTGAGACCGTATCCGGCCGACGGCAATGCGCCGGGGAAACGTTCAATCAGTTTCGCGACCTGGTCAGCCGGCCTTGCGGCACCGCCCGATGCGATTTCCTGCAGGCTCGAAAGATCGTATTCGTCGCGTAGAGGATGATTCATCAACTCCATCGACATTGTCGGCACACCATTGAAGTGCGTGATCTTCTCCGCCTGTATCAACTCGAGTGCAGTATCGATGTCCCACTTGTACATCATGACAATCTTGCGCCCGATGCCGAGTGACAGCAGAAACAGGCTGTTCAGGCCAGTCACATGGAACAGAGGCACCGTGAGCAGAATCGCTGGTTGTTCTTCCGGCTCCTGGCCGAACGTACCTGCTGCCATTGCTGCCGCCGTGCCAGCAACCAACCAGGTGCCAAGAGCCGAGAGCACGTTACGCTGGGTTGACAGAACGCCTCTCGGCCGACCGGTGCTTCCCGACGTATACAGAATCATGGCCGGATCTTCCGGGTCTATCGCGACCTCGGGAAGCGCGACCCCGCCTTCACCTGACATCACGCTCTCCAGGCGATCAACTTCCGGAGGCAGAGTCTTGCCTTCATTTTCCAAGCCGATGACGACTAATCCGGAACCTGGAATATGCGGTGCCAACCGCTGGTAACGCGCGGCATCGAGAATGATGTGGCGTGCTCCGCAGTCCTGCAGGCCGTATGCAAGTTCGTCGCCCTGCCACCAGGAGTTCATCGGTACGGCAACCGCCCCAACGGAGGTAATCGCCATGAAGCTGATGCACCACTCCGGCGAGTTGCGCATCGCGATGGCCACCCGATCGCCCTTGTTCACGCCATACTGGTCTGTCAGTGCCGCGCCAAGGCGCGCGACCTGCTGCGCTACATCGTTGAAGGACATGCGCCGTTCCCGATCGATCAGGCATTCCTTTTCACCATGACTTGCAGCAAATGCGAAATAGTCGCGCAGACTGCCGGGCAGCCCGCCAAAAACTCTCTTTGAAACGCCGTCTATTTCCTGCTCGAGGATCGGAAACGGCCCTTCCGGGCTCGTGATTCCATCGATCGCGGCAAAAATCTCGGGATAGCGCATAACGTCAATACCCTCCGAGCTCCGCGAAACGATCGCTGTGGAAATAGTAATCGCCATACTCCTGGCAGGCAGCGGCCGAACGCTTCATGAAAAACCCGATATCGAATTCGTCGGTCATGCCGATACCGGCGTGCATTTGAACCGCTTCGTTCACCGCAAGCTTCGATGTTTTGGCGACTTTCGCCTTGGCCATACTGACCAGAGTCGAGCGGTCGGGGCTGTCCTGATCGATGGCCTGAAGGGCCTTGAGTACACAGGACTTGCATAGCTCCAGCTCGCAAAACAATTGCGCCGCACGGTGTTGCAAGGCCTGGAAACTAGCAACGGGAACGCCAAACTGCTTGCGATCCTTGAGATAGTCGAGCGTGCGCTCAAAGGACTCTTGCGCAACGCCAAGCAGCTCTGCAGCCGACAGCGCCGCTCCAATATCGAGCGCGCGAGCGAGCGCCGCTCCGTTTGCGCCTGGCTTGCCTATGACCGCATTGGCAGCAACTCGCACGGACTCAAAATCGAGGTTGCCGACACGCCGATTATCCGCATTGAGCGTTGTAGAGACACTCAGTCCTTCAGTGTCTCGATCGACGAGGAACAGGCCCAGCCCATCCTCACTGTCAGCGTCACCTGTCAGACGAGCAACAACAATGAATGTGTTTGCCAGGTCACCATCGAGAACGTGCTTCTTGCTGCCGTTCAGCACGTACGTGTCACCGTCTGCGGCAGCGGTTGTTGCGATACGCGTCGGATCGAACCGGTCGCCTTCGCAAAGCGCGAGCGTGAAAACGGTCTCGCCTCCCGCGATTGCAGCGAGCAGCGATTCCTTTTGCGCTTCGTTGCCAACGGCTTCGAGCAGCGATGCGCAGACAAATGATGATGACAAGAGCGGTGACGCTGCCAATGTTCGGCCACACTCTTCGAGCACAATTCCTGCGCCGACGTAGCCGAATTCCAGTCCACCAAAATCCTCAGGGATGGCAATACCCGTCCAGCCCATTTCAGCCATTCCGGACCACAATTCAGGCGACCACTCTTCGCCGCTGTCTCTTAGTTTTCGCAGCGCACCAACCGGCGAACTCTCCTGGATAAATGACTTCGCGGAGTCGCGCAGCATTTGTTGCTCTTCGTTTAGTACCAAGGCCATCTTTGGCTCCCTAGAATGTTCCGTTGCTCAGCCCGGCATGCCGAGAATGCGTTTGGCGATGATGTTCAGCTGGATCTCGGAGGTGCCGCCCTCGATCGAGTTTCCTTTGCTGCGCAACCAGTGCTGCGCCTGCGTCTCGCCACCTTCCGATTCCCAGGCCAACGCCTCGCTACCACCGATGGACATGAGCAGCTCATTGCGATCCTTGTTGAGTTCTGTGCCATACAGCTTCAACAACGATGAGGCTGCACCCGTACCCTGACCGGCTTTTGCCTCATCTACCACACGCTCAATGGTCAGAGCGAATGCCATTTCATCGATTTCAAAGTCCGCAATATCTGTTCGAATACCACGCTCGGCCAACCGCCCGTCGGCGACGCCGATGGCACTCACAGCCATTTGTCCCAGCGTCTTGGTGCCCGCACGAGACAAACCAAAACCGCCAATCATTTCGCGTTCGTGCGTCAGCAGATACTTGGCAATATCCCAACCCTTGTTGAGTTCGCCCACCAGGTTTTCCTTGGGAACCTTTACGTTTTCGCAGACGGTTTCGCAGAATGGCGACTTGCCGCTGATCAGCTTGATCGGATTGGTTGAGACACCGGGCGATGTCATATCAAACAACAGGAAACTGATGCCCTTGTGTTTGGGCGCGTCAAAATCGGTTCTTACGAGGCAGAAAATCCAATCGGATTTGTCAGCGTAAGATGTCCAGACCTTAGAACCATTGACGAGATAGTGATCGCCCTTGTCTTCCGCGCGCATCTGCAGACTCGCAAGATCCGAACCGGCATTGGGCTCACTGTAGCCCTGGCACCAGCGAATCTCTCCGCGAATGATTTCGGGTATGTAGCGTTGCTTTTGCTCTTCGCTGGCAAATTTAAGAAGCGCCGGACCGAGCATGTCGATGCCGAAGCTTTCCAACGGCCGGCGAGCCGTAATGCGCGCCATCTCCTGCTTGAGAATCTTGGCTTCTTCCCTCGACAGGCCGCCCCCGCCATACTCTTTCGGCCACTGCGGCGCGGTCCAGCCTCTCTCTGCCATGCACTCGAGCCACAAACGCTGCTCGTCGCTTTCGAAGACCCAATTGCGGCCTCCCCAGCACTGATCTTTATCAGAGTTGATTGGATTACGCATCGAAGCCGGGCAGCTCTCTTCGAGCCACGCTCGGGTCTGTTGGCGGAATTCTTCCAGGTTTGGCACGTCGAAGCCTCCGGAGCACATGTGAAAGTTTGTAGTACTAACTACCAACTATGCGCGATCAGGAAGATTCCTGGTGTCACACCCGCGACAATTTCAGCGCTTGATGCGTCCGCCGATGAATTTGCGAAATTTTTCGCCATAGGGTGGCCGGACTATTGCAAACAGGTCACTCCCGGCTTGCGTGTATACCGATTTCCTGTGGCTGAACTCGTTGAAACCATCTTTGCCGTGATAAGCGCCCATGCCGGATGGCCCAACGCCACCGAATGGGAGATCTTCCTGAGCAACGTGAAAGAAGACATCGTTAATGGTCACACCGCCCGACGTTGTGTTGTGCAGAACATGGTCCCGCTCAGCAGCATCGCTGCCAAAGTAATACAGGCCCAGCGGCCTCGAATGCTGATTAACGTAGGCGATACTGTCCTGAATGGTCTTGTATGTCTTTATTGGCAAGATCGGTCCGAAGATCTCGTCCTGCATAACAAGCATGTCGTCATCGACGTTGAGAACCAGGTGTGGGGCCATCTTGTGGTGGGCTTGCTGTGAAAAATCGTCGTCGTTCGGGTCCAGCGCGACAACCTCAGCACCCTTTCCGCGCGCGTCATCAAGATAGTCATTGAGCCGGTCCAGGTGGCGCTTGTTGACGACGGACGTGTAGTCGTCGTTATCGCGCAGCCCATCCGGGAACATGGCAACTACTGCCTCTCTTGCCGCCTCAACGAAACCTGATTCGCTACCTTCCGGCAAGAAGACATAGTCGGGTGCCAGGCAGATTTGCCCGGCGTTGAGTGTCTTGCCGGACATGATGCGCAACGCGGCCATCTGCAAATCGGCCGACTCACCGATAATGACCGGTGACTTGCCGCCGAGCTCCAGCGTTAGCGGAACGAGATTCTCTGCAGCTGCCCGCATAACGTGACGCCCAATCGACGTTGCTCCCGTGAAAACCAGGTGATCAAACGGCAGGCTGGAAAATTCGGCGCCCACATCGGCTCCGCCGGTGAGGACAGCAACTTCGTCTTCCTCGTAGTACTGGGCGAACAACTCGGCCATGAGAGCCGACGTCTGCTCGGTAAACTCTGACGGTTTAATCATGACTCGATTGCCCGCTGCCAAAACGCCGGCCAGCGGCGCAAATGTCAGACTCACCGGAAAATTCCATGGGCTGATGATGCCAACCACACCTTTGGGCTGGTAATGCACAGCCGCCCTTGCGCCAAACAGGCCCAGCGGAAACTGTGTCGCGCGCTTATCAGGACGCATCCACGAGCGCAGGTTTTTCTTCGCGTATTTAAGAGTATCGATCGAGCCGCTGATATCGGAAAACCTGGACTGGTCAATTGAGCGATGACCGAAGTCGGCGCTCATGGCTTCGCACAACGCATCACCGTGATCGCACAGGAGTTCGATCGACTTATCGAGCCGCTTAATCCTGGTTTCCGCCGGGGGTATACCTTCGCGAATGCAGGCCGCTTTCTGCGTTTCGAGCAATTTCTTCACTTCTCGCCCTCTTCGTCCCCTTGCGCCACATCGTCTGGTGGCGGCGCATCAGGTTGGGCGTTGCCGGGTGGCGGCTTCTGTCCCGTAAACACCTGGTACTGCTCGATCATGCTTTTGATGGCCTGTTCCGGTGTGGGATAGGGCTGTGTGAACGCCTTTGTCAGCTGCTCTCTCAACTGATCCTGCGAAGCCAGCGACTGCAGGATTTGCTGTTCCAGGTACGGCCCCATCATGGCGACGATCTTGTCGCCATAAAAACGTATCAACTCTTCGAGCACGCGGTTGGTCAAAAGGGACGCGTGGCCTTCCTGCTCCATCTCCGTAATGATCTGCATCAGTACGCTGCGCGTAAGGTCCGCGCCGGTTTTCGAGTGCACGACCTGTATGGATTCCCGGTCGACAATCATCTGGCGGATCTCTGCAAGGGCCACGAATTGGCTGGTCTGCGTATCGTAGATTCGCCGATTCGGATATTTCTTTAGTACTCTCACTTTTTTGCTCCCGCCTTGGCCGGCGTCAGGTCCTCTGCAATGCAATAAAAAAAACTGCAACGCAGAAGAAAATTGTTTATATAATTATAACTTCTTGTTTTTAATCTCTTTCCAATTTTTGCAATTGCAAAAAAGTTCTTGACTCGGGCGAATTTCTTGCTATATTAGCGTTAATTCTTTTGCAACGCAAAAAACAGGAGCGTAGCCATGACACAAGTAACACCCGAGAACATCAAAGATTTCTTCGAGCAGGCCGCCAAAGCGTATGGCGATGCCTGGAAAGTGCAGGCTGACTATTACGACGGCCTCGTTCGCCGGAATGCGCAAGCAATGACCGATCTGGCCGACGCCCGCGTCGCCAGCTTCAATGAAATGCGCGAGTCCAAGACCTTTAACCAGGCCTTCGAAGCGAATCTCGCGTTTGAAGAGAAGGTCCGCGAAGGACTGGTTGCCTTGCAGGAAGAAAACACCAAGTCCTGGGAAAAGCTCGTCGACGAGCTGAAAGGCATCTACACGCCGGCCAAGAAAGCTGCCAAGGCGCCCGCCAAGAAGGCACCCGCCAAGAAAGCAGCCTGAACTTGACCTAAACTTGACGGGCCCGCATAAGTGCGGGCCCGTCATCATTAATTACAGGACCCGGCATGCAACAAGTAAGCGGACTCGACGCAACCTTCTTGTTTCTCGAAACACAGAACGCGCCAATGCATATTGGCTCTGTTGGTATTTTCGATCCATCGACCGCGCCGGACGGTATCGTTCGCTTCAAACGCATTATCCAGACCGTTGAGGAGCGTGCGCATCTTGCCCCTTATCTTCGTCAACGGCTTGTCGAGGTACCCTTCAATGCAGATTTCCCTTACTGGGTGAGGGATGAGTCGTTCGACCCCGAGTTTCATATTCGCCACATAGCGCTGCCCAAACCCGGGGATTGGCGACAACTATGTATCCAGGTGGCACGTTTGCAAGCACGCGCACTTGACCGTTCCCGGCCTCTTTGGGAGCTGTATATCATCGAGGGCCTCGACAACGTGGAAGGAATTCCACCGGGCTGTTTCGCAATGGTAACCAAGCTGCACCACGCCGCGATCGATGGTGTATCGAGCCAGGCGATAGCAGCAGCGCTCTGCGATGCAACACCCGAGATACGGGAAGTCGAAGGCGCCGAAGAGTGGCAAGCGGACACACCCCCTACTCCGTTCGAGCTGACGGCGATGGCCATCGAACACAACGCCACGCGCCCCTGGCGCTACCTCGAATTTCTGCAGAAGTCCGTGCCCGCATGGACCTCAGCGATGGATGCCGCAATGAGTGGTGCACTAAAGCCACCACCAAGCGTACCTCGCACACGATTCAACCAGGTCGTATCGCCACACCGTGTCTTTGAAGGTGTGAGCCTCTCGCTCGAGAAGATCAAGGCGATAAAGACCGAGGTCGGCGGGACCGTGAACGATGTCGTACTCGCTATCTGTGCGGGTGCGCTGCGCAACTACCTGCTGGAGAAAGACGAATTACCGGAACAGAGCCTGGTAAGCATGTGTCCGGTCAATGTACGTGATCCAAATGCGGTCGCCAGCACTGGCAATCAGGTCGTGTCCATGTCTGTATCTCTGCATACTGATATTGCCGATGCTAAAGAACGCCTCCAGACAATCTGCACATCGACGCGCGATGCAAAGGAGTACACAAACGCCATCGGCGCCAAGGCAATGATGGAAATGGCCGAGTTCATTCCGATGGAACTCGGAGTCCTGGGCGCACGAGTCGCTGCCGAACAGGGAATAGCCAACTTCGCGACACCGGAATTCAATACGGTTATCACCAATGTGCCGGGCCCGTCCGTACCGTTTTTCAGCAACGGCGCCAAACATATCCGTGGCTGGGGTACAGGGCCATGCGTCGACGGCAATGGTTTGTTCCACTCTGTGGGCAGCTACTGTGGCGAGATCAATATAGGCGTGACCTGCTGTCGGGTAATGATGCCGGACCCTTCACGCTACGCGGATTTGCTTCGCGAGTCGTTTGCTGAACTTGAGGCAGCGGTAAACAAAGGAGCAAAAAAACAAACCCGGAAGAAGAAGCGCACAAACCGCAAGCAAAACTAGGAGCAACATGAGCTACGTACTGAAGGAGAAATTTCGGCCGCCCAGCGAGATGCTGTATCTGACAGAGCCGTTTCGCGCGATGTTCGAACTGGGCACTCTGCACATGTACGAGCCCTGGCTGAACTCCTTGCGAGGCGGCGACGGCCATCCGGTGCTGGTTATACCGGGATTTACGGCCGGCGATCGCTCGACTGGCTTATTGCGAAAATTTCTTTCGTCGCTCGGTTATCTTCCCTGCGGCTGGAAGCAAGGCGTCAATTTCGGCGCAAGGCATGACCTGTTCGTGGGTGCCGGCGAACTGCTTATGCAGATCCATGAACAATATGAATGTCGCGTAAGTATCGTGGGCCAGAGCCTCGGCGGAATCTATGCTCGCGAACTGGCGAAGAATCTTCCCGATGCAGTGCGACAGGTAATTACGCTGGGCAGCCCGTTTAATGATCCCGAGGGCGCTGCCTCCAAA
>CALDZH010000083.1 GCA_937944275.1 uncultured Woeseiaceae bacterium | reverse complement strand
ACTCGTATGGGTGGTTGAATTCGCAGGTCACTCGATTTATCCGACGCCAGCCGATCTCGACTACGGCAACTCCGATGTGATGCGAGCCTACATCGACACACTGCCGCTCGGCGCGTTGCTTGCTGTAGCAATAGCGTGGTTCGTCGGCTCTTTGGGCGGCTGTTTCGTCGCATGCAGACTCGGCTCTGCAAGACCGCTCATCTATGCCCTGGTCGTCGGCGGAGTCATGTTCGCTGGCGCAGTTTTCAACCTGTTGATCATCCCGCATCCATTGTGGTTTTCAGCCCTGGGTATTGTCGGCATATTCGTCGGTACGTGGTTGGGGATGACACTAGGGCGCAGGAAAGTTCCGACCGCATGACGGCCATTCAGGATCTGCTGCCTCATAATCACTGCTACGGCTGTGGTGCCGACAATGACAAGGGCATGCAGATCAAGAGCCACTGGCACGGCGACGAATGCACCTGCCGATACACGCCGAAGGTGGAGCAGTGCGCCGGCCCGGAGCAATACGTCTACGGCGGTACGATCGCCAGCCTGATCGATTGCCACAGCGTTGGTACCGCGCTGTCCAACTACTACCTGCAGGAAGGCCGTGGGATCGGCGAAGCTCCGGAAATCTGGTGCGTTACAGGGCGACTGACCGTCAACTACCTCGCGCCAACGCCGATCGACAGGGACATCGAGCTTCGCGCGATAATCGAGGAATGCGGCGAGCGAAAAACGATCGTCAAATGCCGCGTCTTCTCCGGGGATAAACAGACGGCCGAAGGCGAAGTGATCGCCATCCGCGTCCCGGATTCCTGGAAGGGCTAAAGAAAACTGGTGCCGTAATCCATCGGCTCGAGGCCGAAGTGGGCCGCGAGACTCTGCCCGATATCGGCGAAACTCTCACGCCGCCCGAGCGAGCCGGGCTTGAGGCCTGCACCATAGGCCAACACCGGAATATGCTCGCGCGTATGGTCGCTGCCGTGCCATGTCGGATCGCAGCCGTGGTCGGCACACAAAACCAGCAGATCATCATCTTTCAGCATTTCGAGCAGTTCGGGTAACCGTCCATCGAAATACTCTAGCGCCGCGGCATAGCCTTCGACATCGCGACGGTGGCCGAACAACATGTCGAAATCGACAAAGTTCGTGAAGACGATCGAGTCAGCGCCCGCTGTTTTCATTTCCTGCAACGTGGCATCGAAGAGCGCTTCGTTACCACTCGCTTTGACCTTTCGCGTAATGCCCTGGTGCGCGTAAATATCGGCGATCTTGCCGATACTGATCACGTCCCCACCCTTGTCTGCCAGTTTGTCGAGCACCGTCGCTGCATGTGGGGGCGTCGTCAAATCACGCCGGTTCGCCGTGCGTACATAGTTGTCAGGCCCATCGCCCACAAATGGCCGGGCAATGATTCGCCCGATATTGTATTCATCGACCAACTCGCGTGCGATCTCACTCAGGTCGTAAAGCCGCTGCAGACCGAATGTCTCTTCATGACACGCAATCTGGAATACGCTGTCAGCCGACGTATACACAATCGGCTTGCCGGTTCGGACATGCTCGTCTCCGAGCTCAGCGATGATCGTGGTGCCCGAGGCATGGCAGTTGCCCAGCACACCCGGCAACTCTGCTCGCTCGATCAATTTATCGAGCAGTTCGGGAGGGAACGTGTTCGTCTTCTTTGTAAAATAGCCCCAGTCGAACAAGACCGGCACACCGGCTATTTCCCAATGCCCACTCGGCGTATCCTTGCCACTCGACAGCTCCGCCGCGTGACCGTAGGCGCCGATGATCTCGACGTCAGTATCGACGCCGGCCGCAAACTCGCCGCTACTCTCCTGTGCCGCATGGAACAGCCCGAGTCTTGCCAGGTTGGGAAGATTCAATGGCCTGCCCGCTTCGGCGCGCACGCGAGCAATGCTGCCCAGGGTGTCCGAACCGACATCACCAAACTTGTCGGCATCTGCCGTTGCGCCGATGCCGAATGAATCGAGAACTAGAATAATCGCTCTGGCCATATCAGACCAAGTCTAACCCGTAGTAAGACTCTATCCCACCGAGTTCGGGGCCTACTGCCACAAACTCCCATCCCAACGCACTGCATGCATCGCGATCCCAGGGCCCATCTCCGTAGTACGTCACGCAGTCAAAGTGATTGCCCAAGCGGGCCAGCGCGAGTTCCATAATAGATGTTCTCTCGTGGTGATCGTTCGACGTGGCCAGCGGAAAACCTGAATATTCCAGGCCAGCCGACTGGAGCTTCAGCTCTGCACTCTCGCGCCAACCGCCGGTCGCGATCGCGACCGCATGCGCCGACGACACCCGCAGCGAGGCCAGCAAGTCACCTGCGCCAGGGATTTCCACAAACGGCCCATGTTCCTCAACGTGGCCACGGAGCAAGTCGACGAAGTGTGATTTGATCTCGTCGAAAGGCTCCTGCTCAGTCACAATCTGGTTGTCGGCAAGTATCTGGGACAGCACCCCGGTATCGGTAACGTAGTCATAGGCGTGTAGAGACGGCCGCAACTGCACCTCGCCCAATACCCGCCGCACGGCCTCCCGGTACAGCGCATCATCGACCGCCGCCGTTTGTAGCAATGTTCCGTCAATGTCGAATATGACTGCGTGCACGTAGCGCCCCAGCCTTAATGAATCCTGAGCCCGAAGAACCCGATGATCACTGAGGTTATCCAAAGAAGGGACGTCGGTACAAGCAGTATGCCCCTAGAGGCCGATATCGCGCCTGACCTTCTCCTCGGCTTTTTTCAGGTCCGACTCGAGTTTGTCCAACTCTTCCTGCAAGGGATTCGTCAGTACCGCCGCCTCAGCTTTCAGATCGATCGCCGGCACAGCCGCGACGATATTGAGTGGCACATCTGCGACCGGCTGTTCCGGTGCCCGCCAGTTCATAATCGCAATCACGGCAACCGCGGCCGCGATGCCGGTTACCGTACTCGCCCACCAGAACAACGGTGGCTTCACAGGAGTGATCGGGCGTTGCTCTGCCATCTCCGGCGATACCGCCAGTAGCGAGGCTTCGATGCGACGGTCGAGTTCGTCCGAAACACTTACGTTGATGTTTGCCGCGTCCTCACGCAGTCTCTTGGCCAGTTTATCCATAAGCTTCACTTTGCTCCGGGACATCACTCAAATTCGACTCGAGCGTGCGCCGTCCTCTCATCAGGTTTACTTTGGTCCACGATGCGGACCGATCAAGGGCTTTGGAAATGTCGTTGACAGACATATCTTCCGCGTAGCGCAGCCACATCGCTGCGAATACGTCATCGTTCAACAGTTGCCGCGCATTGAGCCAGAGGTTTTTGGACTCCGAGTCAGCCATGCACTGCAACAACGGATCGTTTTCTTCATCCCTGAGTTCACCAACCTCCAACAGGTCGGGGCCGCGTAGTTTGGCTGCGTTGCGGATAGCGATGCGATACAGCCAGGTGCTGAAACGCCATCGTGCATCGTAGGAATGCAGGTAACGAAATGCCGCGATCAGCGTATCCTGCAGCACATCCTCTGCATCGGCGTAACTCGCGCAACGCGTTAACAGGAAGCGCAGCAAGCGCTCCCTGTATAGCCGCGCGAGGTCGCAGAACGCTTCCGCAGACCCCGCTTTCGCGGCCGCAATAAGTTTTAGCTCATCAGTCACTTAGGGTCTGAACAACAAGGTCAGGGTCGAGCGCGAGCGATATACTCAGGCTGTTGCCGCTGGATACCACCTTTGTGCCCTGCAACATGGCAACCGCCTCGGCGTCCATTTCGTCGTTAAATGCCATCAGGCTGATGAGGCCACGCACGACACTTGCGAGCGATTCGGCCATCTCCGGTTCCGTGGTGATGAGTTTCGCCTCCAGCGCCAGTTTGTTGGCTGCGGCCGCCATCATGAATGCCACCTGCTCCGTATTGCGCAGAATATTCGAATCCCACCCGGAGTCCCCGTCATCGGCAAGTGCGGCTGAATTCATACCAGCCTGCAGTATCGTCTTTTCGGCAGACAGCACCAACAAAGCGCCTTTGTGGCTGCGGCTACCGGCAACTTTGCCGCCGTTCGCCAGCATCGATTTCATCTGCTCTTCGCTGCCCGTCACGAGCACCTTGTTCTTCAAGGCGAGGCTTACCCAGGCCTCTTCCTGAAGTTCTTCGAGGTCGATCTTAACGTCACCGTCGCCATAGACCACATCCTCGCCCTCCTCGGCGCCGGCGAAGTGATAGTAGGTTTTGCCAGATGCTTTTTGCGGTGTGAGATCTCCATCAGCAGCGACAAACGTCATGATCTTGTCTTTCGTTTCCTCGCTGATGTTGCCCTCGAACAACAGGACGGGACCCTGGCCTTCCTGGGAAAATGCCGTCAGGCGATCAAGCTCCTTGTCGAGATCGACACCGGCCTCTTCCTTGACTTCCGCGAATGCCTCCTCCTGGAACCACTCGTAGACACTCTTGCCGGGGCCATCCGCTCGCATCTGCTCCAGATCAAGATGGAAATACCAGACCGCGGACTCCGGAATATCGTCGCTGTCCGCGGCAGCAACCGTCGGAACAGCCAGCAGCAGTCCAATAACCAGAATTTTCAAATAACGCATCGACATACCCTCAATTCATTTCCTATTAGCTTATAGGCGCCTTCGACGGGTTTGGTTACATCGAACGTAACTATTCAGCTTGCGGTGCGGTTTATGGGTTGGACCGTATCGAGGCACCTGCAGCTGAACCAAAAAGGGCAGCCGAAGCTGCCCTTCCCCACATAAAGTATTGTGAAACTACTCGTCCGCGTCGTCTTCAGTCGCGTGATAGTGACCGACTTCCGTCTGAGCTTCGGCGATCAGGCTCCGGTATTCACCCATCAGTTCACCAGCAGCTTCCTTGCCACCCTCCTGTTCAGCAAGCGCCGCATACCACTTGATGTTGTCTGGCGAGCGATACCACTCAAGATCGGCCATACCACCTTCCAGTTTCCATACGAAGATCGCGTCCCACTCGCCGGTTTGAAAGTGAATGACCCCAAGCGGACCCGGAGTGCCAGCCTTTTCTCCTGCCGGCATGAAATGTTCGGCAATAATTTCAAACGCGCGTTCACGCTTGCCCGGCTTGAATTTCACATACGTGGCGCTGACGTAACGCGCGTCATCACCCTGCGTCATCGGGCCTTCTTCGTCGTCCTGCGCCGATACCGGCACTGCGAACATTGTGAGTGCTGCGGTTACAGCTAATGCCTTACCCCATTTAGCTACTTTCATTGTGTTACCCCTTGAATCATTATCGTTTGTATTTGGATTATTGTTTTTATTGCGAGTAGGCACAGCATAGACAAATACACGCAAAACACAATGAAATATGGAGCAACGCGGAAAAACAGAAACCCTCATGTCTCGAGAGTCCCGCCCATCTACACCTGCACCTCAGAATTTTATTTCCTGCTGGTCAGCCTGCTCACGCCAAATGTCAGCACCATGCCGGCAATAAAGCCCGGGATCGCCTCGTAAAGCCCGTGGAATGTGTCCTTGAAGTACATGAGCCAGACGACGCTCGCAAGAAAACCGCCTGACATTCCACAAAGTACGCCGAGCCAGGTAATCCGCTTGTAATAGAGAATACCGATAACCGCGGGACCGAATGCCGAGCCCAGGCCGGACCACGAAGCGAGCACGAAATGGTAGATGACACGCGGCTCCTGGACCCCCAGCACGACTGCAACCACGCCGACTGCGACCGTAAATGCCTTGCCGTAATTTGACAGGCGCTCGTCGCTTTCATTACTGCCCATGATCTTCTGGTACGTATCCCGAACGAATGCCGACGATGCGAGCAGCAGCAATGAGTCAACCGTGGACATGATAGCCGACAACACGACGACGAGCAGCATGCCGGCGATCACTGGTGGGAAGAGGTTGCTGGAAAGCACGGGGAAAATCGTTTCGTGATCCTCGAGCCCGGGGAACAGCGCACGGCCTGCCACGCCGGCGGTTACTGCACCCGCCGTAAAGATCAGCATGACGAATACCGACATGATGCGCGCCTTCAGAATCTCGCCGTCGTCGCGGGCGGACATGAAACGAATAAGGAGCTGCGGTACGCCAAGAAAGGGCAACCCCACGGCCATCAGGCTCGCGATGCCGATCCAGGTCGGCCCGTCAGCGATCGCAAACATGTTTAGAAGTGCCGGATCCTGCTGCATCAGCGACTCCTCGACGCTGGCCCAACCGCCGGACGCGATGATCGCCGCCGCCGGCACCGCGATCAGTCCGAGCAACATGAGTACGCCCTGCACGACATCGGTGTAGGAGACCGCCTTGTAACCGCCGACGAACGTGTAGCCGATGATGAAGACCGAACCGACGATCACGCCGGTTGCGTAATCCATGCCCAGGAAGCTAGAAAACGCCTTGCCCGTGGCGACCATTTGGGCTGTGACGTAGGTCGTCACCATGACGACGATAATCAGGACAGCGACCAGGCGAATCAGGTGCCATTTGTCCTCGAATTTCGCCGTCAGTACGTCGGGGACGGTGATCGAATCGGTCTCATCGCCGAGCGCCTTGAGGCGTCTCGAGACCAGCCACCACGATGCAGCTATACCAAGTATTTCACCGACGACAACCCAGTAGGCCTGCGTACCAACCAGATAGCCCATGCCCGACAGGCCAAGCAGCAGCCAACCACTCTCTCCCGTGGCATTGGTGCTGAAGGCAACGACCCAGAACGGCAACTTCTTGCCCGCAAGGTAGAACCCCGAAAGAGTATGCGTCTCCCGGCGGCTCCAGATAGCAAGCGCCGCGAGAATCCCGAGGTAAACAACAAGAACAGTGACTGTAGTGGACATCGGTATCGGCCTATTCTGAGTGCGACCCTATCGGGGAGCCCGGCGGCAACGTCGGGGGAACCAGTGTTTCGAGTGCTTCAGGGTTTTTTTGCAGCCGATCTATTTCGTACCGGGCAAATCTGTAGTGCGCGCGCATGGCGCTGTCACGAGGCGAACGTTTCGCAAGCCAAGCATCGAGTTCCTCTACCGCGAACAGGGCCCGTGCTCGAACATCGTTGTCAGCGTTCGCATCAAACGCCAGGCCCAGCAACCCGTACAATACCTGCATGCTTGCCTCGCGGGCGATAACCCCGTCGATGCCATTCCTTGCGTCGGCGTACCACGTTGCGGCGAGCAGGCCGCGCACGACCGCGTCGAAACCGGGCGCACCGGCGCGTTCGAGCCGGGCAGCCCGAGCCGGGTCAAGCAACACCCGCAATGTCAATGCAACAGCACTGCGCGCAGGCGCGGCCGGGTCGAAGTTGATGCCCGTCACCCCGGTGAATGTTTCGCGGGACTTCGGGCTATTGGGAACACGCGGCGTTATCAATTCGACGAGTTCATGTGGCAATCGCAGCGCAGACGGATCAAGCGTCGCAAGCAGGGCATCAATCGCCTGCTGCTGCCTCGTGACCGAAACAGGACGTGCCCCTTCCTGCGTATCTCCGCGCAGCTGGTACGTGAAGTACTGGCCGCCGACGAGTTTGCCGACGGCTTCAATCTGGAAGCGATGCAACAGATAGATGGGTACCAGCGCCTCTTCGATCGTAGCTAACGGACGACCGACACGAATGTTGCGCTCCGAGAATCGCTGCAGGGCAATCTTCCTCACCCTCATCAGATGCTCGAGTTCCGCGATCGCATCCGCGCCGTTATCCCAGAGATTACCGTCCGGATGCGATGTGGATAGCGAACGGGCATCGGTATCGGCAACATACTTGAAGCCCTGTGCAATCGTGTCGTCCATGATTTGTGCACGCGCAGCAACCCGGTCGACACCATCTGGAAAGTCCTGGTACGCATACAACACCGTACGCTTGTCCCATTCTCCGATACCAACGTCGTAAGCATCCGACAAGTCGAGTTCACCTTCCGCCGTGATTTTCACAAGCGGGAACGGGTAGTCCATGACCGACGCCCTATTCTGTGTGCTCGCCGCAAAATTGTGTTCGAAGCCCAGGGTGTGTCCCACCTCGTGTGCCGACAACTGGCGAATGCGCGCCAGCGACATCTCGAGCATTTCCGGCGGCACTGTCGCATCCTCATAAGGTGCGAGCAGGCCTTCCGCTATGAGGTAATCCTGGCGAACGCGCAGGGAGCCAAGTGATACATGACCCTTAAGTATCTCTCCCGTTCGCGGGTCCAATACCGAAGAACCGTAGGACCAACCCCGCGTCGAACGATGCACCCACTGAATCACGTTGTAGCGCACGTCCATCGGATCGGCACCGTCCGGCAGCATTTCGACGCGGTAGGCGTCCTTGTAGCCAGCTGCCTCAAACGCCTGTGCCCACCAGCGGGCGCCCTCGAGCAACGCGGACCTCACCGGTTCCGGTGCACCAGGATCAAGATAGTAGACAATCGGTTCGACAGCCTTGCTGACCTCGGCCTCCGGATCGATTTTTTGCAGGCGATGCCTGCGCCCGAAACCCCTGACCAGTGAGTCGCCGATCGGCGTCGCATAGTCCAGGAACCCGCCGACTTGATAGCGCAACCCGATAACGCCACTGCGTGGTTCATGTGGCAATGGCTCGTAGTTATCGTCAGGCAGCCGAATGAACGAGTGATGCACGTGCACGGTCAGAGCGTTTCGATCGGGCATGACCGTTGGCAAGTGTTTGCCGGTCGGTGTTCCTACCAGCGTCACCAGCGCTTCGATTTCAGTGTTATCCGGAAAAGCTTTCGTTCGTGGCAGGAATATTGCCGAACGGGAATCATCCACGTTGAAACTGCCCTCTCCCATCATCGCAAGTCGGGCGCCGACGCCGTGTGCGTCGCGCACAAAAAATGCGGTCGCGTCGACAATTGTCGAATCGTCGTCATCATCAATGTCAACGAAGCCCCAGATGACAGACCGTGCAAACGATTCGTCAATCGCGCGACGCTCCTCCGCATTTTCACTGCCCCCTCGAAACTGGAGGTTATCTTCCACGAGCAGGATCTTCGGTCCGCTGCGCAGAAAGCGGACGATTTTCGTAGTGCCGAGCTGACCGCGGTCGAGCCCAATATCGTTCGAACCAACACCACGAGGCAGCGATGTCTGGTAGATGAAGGGTGTGTCGAATTCCTCAACGCGTACGAGCATGCGCCCGTTTTCTTCGTCCCACCAGGTATCGACGAAGCCTTCATATGCCTGGTAGGCGTCGAGATCGAGCGGTGCGTTTTCGGCTGCCGCAATGCCGGCCGCGAACAACAGATACAGAAAGACTGGCGAGACCGAAAATCGCTTGGGCATTACCTCTCCTTCAGGGTCCGACGGTCACGGCGTCAGGAATCGCGAGTGATGCGCCCGGCAATAACCCCCGAAATCAACACGAAGATACCCACGCCGAGCAGATACTCCGGGTATGAGCGGGTGATACCGCAGTAATAGACACTGGCTATGACAGATGCCTGGAACAGATTGATAAACAGGCCGTCGCGCTTCTGGGCTTTCGGGAAACGAATGCGTGAGATCATCAGTAGCGCGAGCACGAACATGAGTACGGGCAAGTAAAGTCGCAGCGGCAAAGATGCGGCTAACTCCGGATTATGAATAAGCACCAGGACAACCGAGGAGACCAGGCCGCCACCCGCCGCCGTAATCGGCAGGCCTGCAAACCAGCCTGTCGGTGGCTCGTCAGAGTGCAGATTGAAACGCGCCAGGCGCATGGCGCCAGCCAGCGTGAATACAGCAATCGCTACCAGCAGCACCCAAAACTGCCCGGAGTCATACTCGATACCGCCGATTTGCAGGCCGGCATTGAGCATGAGTACTGCTGGGGCGACGCCAAAAGATACGAGATCGGCCATTGAATCGAACTCGGCCCCAAAATCAGACGTAGCCTTCAGCAAGCGCGCCGACAGGCCGTCCATGACGTCGAGCAAGCCACACCAGACAATGAGCCATCCCGCAAGCTCGAGTTCGCCCAGCTGCGTCGTGATAATGGACGACACGCCGAGCAAGAGGCTAAGCGCAGTGAAACTATTTGGAACAGTATAACGAAGGCGATTCAAGGGCCTTTCCAACCTCTTGTTATTGATGGCCCCATTTTGCATCTCGTGGCGCCCTTTATCCACCGCAGAGGCACTTATTTACTAGCCGCCCCACCAGTTCATGCCGCGAATATTCGCGCCGGACCCGGTAATTCCGATCGGCCCTCGAGGCAATGCTAGCTGCATGCGCACGCCGTCACGCTCGATTTCGATAACGACGTCCTCGCCAGGTTGTCCTTGCATTGTGCCGTTGCGCAACTCCATGACGTTGAATACTCGTTCGCCGTTGTAGCTAACGAGTTCGTCTCCGGCCTGCAGGCCCGCACTATTTCCGGGAGATCCACTTAAAACCTGGGTTATGCGAATCGCGGTCGGTTGCCCCTGCGCGTCGAGATAACGGGCATAGGCCTCGTCGCCCATCTCCGCGCGCAAAATCGATTGCGGGTTGCTCATGTTGCTCATGACGTCGACTGCCTCGCCATTTCGCTGCGCCTCCCAGGCAAGCTGCATGGCCTTGAATGAAGCCTCAGACTCCAGTTGCAGAGCACGCCGGGCGTCTTCTTCAGAAAATCCTCCTTCGATTAGAGTGGCAACCCGCCGTTCCTGGTAGCTGCGCATCCAGTCGGCTTCATTCCTCTGTCCCCGACGTTCTTCTACGCGTGCCTGGCGCTCGTTTTCTGCTACAGCCTGGATTCTGGCGGCAGTGCGCTCGTCCGTGCCTTCGAGGCGTTCCAGCTCCTCGAACAGCATCGCCAGCGTATCTTCGAGTGCGATCCGCGCTTCGCGCTCCTCCGCAAGCGCTTGCTCGAGGTACTGCAATCGCTCATCAAGGTCTGCGTCGACCCCTGGCTCGCCAACGAGGATTGGCGGAGCCGACGGCTCGGTCGGTTGTTCCTCGCCCGATATCCATGTGCCCAGTCCAATTGCTACAAGCAGCGCCACGCCGATCATGAGAGCTATCCTGGGCATGTCGTCCTCCTTATTCTTACTCTGCAACCTCGGCGGAAACTACCTGCACCGGGCAATTCGCACCCGTCGTGTAAGGGCCGAGCCCGGTATTTACGCTGGCAACCTGCCCGGGCTGTATCTGCCCGTTAATGTTGAAACGTTTTTGCTGTTGCCGGCCGCTTGAATCTGAGTACTGGACGGCAACCTGCACGCCATCGATCTGCACAGGCGTCTCGTTTTTGACCGACACGATGAGGTTTCCGTTCCCGTCAGCTGAACACCCGTAATTGATATATGCGCCGGGATTCGTAGATAGATCGAGTTTTACGAGCTCCGCAGTCGCGGCCTGGCCATATTCTCCACCTGCGGTGGCAACGACCTTGTAATGTTCAATCGCCTCGTCGCGATTGCCACGCGCCTGCGCTATTTCCCCGAGCGCGAAGTGCGCCGGAGCCGTCGGCATCAATTCCAGGCTGCGCTGAAGGTCCGTGGCCGCAGCGTCGGTGTCACCCATCTCCTTCCTGGCGAGACCACGTTGCAGGTGATAATAGAAAAAGTTGTCGCGACGCTCGATGGCGCGCGTGTAATTCGTTGTGGCCCCGTCATAGTTGTCCTGCACCAGCCTGATATCGCCGCGCAAAGCATGAAAATTCGCCTCCGCCGGGAACAGGCCCAGTGCTTTTTCGGCAAGGGCCAGCGCTTCGTCGATCTTCTCCTCGGACAAAGCCTTGCGCCCTTCGTCATAGGCTTCGTAGGCAGGCTTGGCAGCATTTGCCTTGCGCATTATCGCCTGGTACTCACGCTCCCCTCGCATGCCCCCTTGTGGCAGGCTGCGCGCAGTTTCTATGTTGGTGTCAACGCGCTCCTGGGACGGTGGATGGCTCGCAAACAAGCCACTCAGCCAGTCTGAACGCTGGTCGTTGCTGAGGCGCACAAACGTCTCCTGAAGCTCGACTGCACCTTGAGGGTCATAGCCCGCTTTCGACATGTACTCCATGCCATAGCGGTCGGATTCGAGTTCCGCGTTACGCCCGTATTTCGCCAGCCCGACCTGCGCCAGCATGCTGGCGCCACCGGCGAGCAGGTTACCGTAATCGCTGTCGCTCGCAGCAATCGCCGTACCCATCACACCCACCTGCATGAGCATCGCGCGCGACTGTTGCTTCGCGGTATGTCGTGCCGCCGCATGCACTGCCTCATGACCCAGCACTGCAGCCAGCTCAGCTTCGGATTCCAGTTCGTACAGCAGGCCGCGGTTGATCGCGATCTTGCCACCCGGCAGCGCCCATGCGTTGGGCACCGAATTGTTCAATACGACGAAGTCGTAAGGCAGGTCGACGCCGCTCTGCGCCGCAACTTTTTTGCCGACGCGCTGAACGTAGGTTGTAAGTTCCGGATCAACGTCATAAACACCGCCCTGAGACTGCTGCATGGGCAAATAGTTCTGCTTGCCCATTTCAATTTCCTGCGCGGTGCTCATGAACATGATTTCGCTTTTGCCCGTCACGGGATTGACCGCGCAGCCGGTGGCGAACACAAAACTGACCAGCAGGAAAATAGTTGCTTTACGCATTACGAACACCTCATTCTTAGAACTATTATTATACTGCCGGGAACTCTGGGGCCGGCAATAACAACACAAATGAATTCTCAACAGGGAGATACACATGGGACTGTTTGACTTTGTAAAAGACGTTGGCCGCCAGATTTTTGATACCGACGCAGAAGCCGCTGACAACATCAAGCAGCATCTCGAGATCAAAACGCATGGCCTGAGCAATCTCGACGTGCAGTTCGACGACGGCACCGTGACGATCTGCGGCGATTGCATCAACCAGGCGGTGCGTGACCAGGCAATTCTGATTGCCGGCAACATCCAGGGCGTCGAGAAAGTCATTGCGGACGACCTCAAGGCGCCTGCGCCAAAACCCGAGGAGCCCGAGGAAAAAGCCGAGATCTACGAGATCGTCAGTGGTGATACGCTTGGTGCAATCGCCAAGCGCTACTACGGCAACGCTTCCAAGTACGTTAAAATCTTTGAAGCGAATAAGGACATAATCTCCGATCCGAACAAGATCTACCCGGGCCAGAAGATTCGCATTCCGCTCGAAGATTAGTTCACAGGGGCGAACGGCATGAATCTCCTGCCCTAAAAATGCCAGCCAGCCATAGGTGGATTTCCCAATGGAATACGGCCGATACGACCGCCAATATTAGGCCATGGATACTGACGCACGCGAACTCATGGCTGAATTGCGGGAAGATCACCGCAATATGAGCATTATTCTGGACCTCCTGGCCGACCTGGTAGAGGAAATGGCGGAGGACGAAGATCCCGATTTCGAATTATTCGACGAAATCATGCGCTACATGACCGTCTACCCCGATGCTGTGCATCACCCCAAGGAAGACGTCGTGTACGAGCAGTTACGCGAGCGGCGGCCCGACCTCTCGGAGGATTTGAACCACGTCCCTGATGAACACCTGGAGATTGCGCGGCTGGGTGGTCTCCTCCGCGATGAGGTCGAGGCGATCATCGCGGGCGCGGCAGTGCGCCGTGAGAAGATGATCGAAGACTCGTCTTCCTATGTCACGTATCTGCGTCGTCACATGCGCTGGGAAGAAGAGGATCTTTTTTCACGCATCGACCTGATGCTCGAGGCCGAGCCTTACAGAGTCGACGTGTCCGAGTATCAGAACATCAAGGACCCCGTCTTTGAACTCGAAGTCGAGGCCGCGTTCAAGCGCTTGCTCGCCAGCCTGCCGAACACTATTGCCTAGGTCCCTGCCCTAAAAATACCAGGCGAGCTGTGCAAAAACGCCCGCACCTGTCGACAGATAGCGATCTGGCACGCCCGACTCAATCCCGCCAAACTCACTGCCGCTCGGCCCTATCGGTATGTTGACGCTGCCTAGAAACGTCATGTTGTCGGACAGGTTGTAGGTCGTGACAAGCTGAAACAGCGCACTCGGATCCTCGGCATTCATGAACACTGTGGGTGTAAGGATCCACAGCGGCGACATTTCGATCATCACACTGGCGGAAAGATAGTGCCGGCCGAGCGTGAACAGCTCACCACGGGACACGCGCACCAGCAGGTCCGGGTTGGCGGCAAGGCTGACGGGATCATAGCGTCCGCCGGTCTGGCCAAATCCATTGAAATAGTATTCGAGGCTGCCGCTCATGTTCTTTCCGGCCCAGATCCATGAGTACATCACGTTGGTCACGAACTGGGCGTACGTATCGAGGTCCGTGTCGGTAACGACCAGGTCGGCGCTCCAGACTGCACCGCCGATTCCACGCCCTGTCCCAACCCCAATAACAGCGTCCCCGTAGCTCCGGGCAGCAAGCAGATCGTACTCCGTTTCCCCGGCGAAACCGTGATACTTGATCGCAGCGGTCGCCTGGTCGGATTTGGCATCGCCCGTGAGAACATCACGCCGGAACACGCAGGCCGCCTGCATATCGTTGCCGTTATCCTGCAGGTATTGCACGTACAGCATGTCATCGCCGGCTTTGTATTCGGTGTCGATCGAGGCAGGATCGAACGGATTGACAAGATCCATCGGCGCGTAGGCGAGCCCGTTGCCCCATGACAGGGCCTGACGCCCTAGCCGAACGACGGCTTTCTCACTCGTGTAGCCAAGCCAGAGCCTGTCGAGACGGTGCAGAATCGCACTGTCACTTCCCTCGGAAATAACATCGGTGAGATCCAGGAGTCGGCGGTCATCGTTCGGCGGCCCGCTGAGTTTCAGGCCGTCGCCCTGAAGGCCAACCAGTTGATACGCCGTGTCGAACGTCCAGCGGCCGGAGCTTAATTTCAGGTTGAGCCGCAGGTCCGCTCCGACATCCCGCGAGTCAGAACCGACAATATCCCTGAACAGGCTGTCGTTGGGGTAGCCCTGGCCGACGACACGGAACTTCGTGTGTCCTCCGAACTCTGTCGTCAGATCATCCGCGGCGACGACAGCCGACAAACTGAGAAAAATGAGTGCGGCGCTACGCCGCATTCTGCTCGATATCATCAACGATGCGCCCATCCCGCATCCGAATAATTCTCTTCGCGTAGCGCATGACGCGCTGGTCGTGGGTTGCAATAACGAAAGTCGTGTTGTGATGCTCGTTCAACTCTTTGAACAAACCCATGAGTTCGTCTGACGTTTTCGAGTCGAGATTAGCCGTAGGCTCGTCGGCGAGGACCAGTGCGGGACGTGACACAATCGCGCGTGCCACGGCAACCCGCTGTTGCTGTCCTCCCGACATCTCTGCCGGCCGCCGGTTTTCGAGACCTTCCAGGCCAACCTCTTCGAGAATTGCGAGCGATTTCTCACGACGCTTTGCTGTGGGTATGCCCTGCACCTGCATAACGAACTCGACATTTTCCTGTGCAGTGAGAACGGGAATCAGGTTATACGCCTGGAATACGAAACCGATGTTCGCGAGACGCAGATCGGCAAGCTCGCCTTTGCTCATCTGGTCGATACGCTTGTCCGCCACCCAGACTTCACCGCTATCCGGGATATCGAGCCCCCCGATCGCATTGAGCAATGTCGTCTTGCCGCCGCCCGATGGCGACATCAGGCAGACAAACTCGCCTTTCTCGATCTCGACACTCAGGTGATCGAGCGCCCTGATGTCCTGATCGCCCTGGCGATAGGTTTTGCAGATATCCACACAACGTACAGCCGTCATCATCACACCTTCGTAATTGCTTCGACCGGCTCATAGCGAGAGGCTCGCCACGCCGGTGACAGGCTTGCAAGGAAGCCCAATACCAATACAACGACGTTCGACAGAATTACGTCGTCCATATACAGCTTTGGATACAAAATGCTGGATGCGCCAAACATTTCCATACCCTTGGCAACGATCGAAATGTCGATGCCGCTCTCCAGCGGCTTGACCGTTACGTAAGCCAGCACATCCCCGATCAGCAGCCCGACCGCCAGCAACATCATCGACTCGATGATGATTTGCCCGAGGATACTCATCGGCTTCATCCCCAGCGCAAGCATCAAGCCAATTTCTCGCACGCGTTCAAATACAGCCATGACGAGCGTGTTCACGAGCCCGAACGATAGCGCCAGGAAAATGACAATAACCCAGATCAGCACGAATCCGTCCATGACGCCGAGCATCGTCCCGAGGTAGGTATCTACCTCCGTCCACCGACTTACCTTCACAGAATCATCGACAGCGGCCGAGACTTTTTGGAATACCGGTTCGACATCGCGATAGTCGTCGCCGACAAATACGACCTCGGAAACCGTGTCGCCGATACGCAGCATCTTCTGCGCCGTGCGTTTGCCAACGAACGCATAGGTCTCTTCGTAAACCTCCATATTCGCGTGGAACAGGCCTACCACCCGGAATCCGCGATCGGCGATATCGTTGTCAGGATCCTGGCTCATCAACACGATGCGTTTGCCGACTTCAGTCTCGAGCGTGTCGGCAAGCTTTGCCCCGATCACGACACCATTGTCCTCCGGATCCTCAAGGAAGCGGCCATCAACCGCATCGTAATCCACGAATGAGAACGTCCGCTCGGCATCAGGATCGATGCCCAGCAGAGTGACGCCGCGCGACTCCCTCTCGCTCGTGATCACGGCGGGCACGCGAACCCGACTTGCCCAGGCGTCGAATCCGGCATCGCCAAAACGCTGCGTTAGTTCCGTATCCGTCAGCGCAATACGATTACTGACACTGGGGTCGTCAAGATAGTCTGGATTGTGTATCTGTACGTGCCCCGGAATAACGCTGATGCCATCCGCAATCATCTGGTCGACCATGCCGCGGGTCAGCGCCGTCATGAAAATCATCGCCCATGCGCCGACAGATATGGCGCCAAGCATCACGATCGTACGCCGATGATTGCGCCACAAGTAGCGCCATGCGAGTCGACTGAGTACCGGCAGCATGCGCATCAGTTTGTCCTCATCGCTTCAACCGGATGCAGGCTCCGCAGCCGCCAGGCCGGATAAATAGCAGCCAGCAATGTAAACAGGAATACAACCGCGGGCCCGAAGACGGTTTTTAGTATCGAGACCTGGGGATATACACGCCCGGGCAAATTGAAGTTGGCCGCCATTTCTTCCATGCCCGGGTAGGACAGGCCATTGACCGTAAACCAGTAGGTTAACAAGGCGCCTGCGGCGGCCCCGAGCACGAACCCGAGAAGCCCCATCAGCGCAGTCTCAAGCATGACAAGGCGACCGAGGCGGCCCGGTTTCATACCGAGGGCCATGACGACGCCGAATTCGTGCGTGCGCTCGAGCACGGACATCAGTTGCGTATTCAATACGCTGAATGCGACGAGAATGACCAGGATGCCGTACATGAAGAATGCGCTGCTGATGTCCGCCTGGATGGCCTGTTTGAGGCCCGGTTGCAGCACATCCCAGCTATGCACCACGAGTCCATCAGGCAAAAAGGCCGCCACGTTGCTCTGCAGCGCCGGCGCGTCGTCCAGCGTCGGCGCCATGATCACCACCTGGTGTCCGGCGCCGTTCATGTAGAACACGTCCTGAAAGGTTCCAAGCGGCATCTCTGCAATATTGCGATCTATGTCTTTCACGCCACTTTCGAAAACACCAACAACAACGACAACGGCGGCTGCAAACGACCCGTCAAGGCCACTGCCGAGTATCGTGAGTTCGTCACCAACACCGATGCGCAGGTTGCGGGCCAGGACCTCGCCGATAACAATCTCCATCGCGTCGTTCTGTTCGAAAAACCGGCCATCCTCGATCAGCCCCGGAATGTTGGAGACCCGGGGTTCAAACTCGGGCTCGACACCGTAAATGCCGATGCCGTAGCTGCGCTCCTCACTGGAAGCAAGCCCGAATGCCCAGCCGCGCGCCGCGATTGTGTCGCTATCGAATTCTTTGCGCAGTTGTGCGGCCAGGGGCTGCACGCCCGGCACGACCTGCCGCATTTTCTGGTCGTCCTTGTACTCAGGCGCCTGCACCTGCATGTGCCCGCTGAACACCTGCAACGTATTGTCGATCATGAGGCCGTACATGCTGAACTGGAACGAGATCATGAATACGAGCAACGTGTTCGAAAACACCATGGCTCCGATCGTCAGCCACGTTCGCCGCGCATGCCGCCACAGGTTGCGCCAGGCCAGGCGCAATACGATATTCATCCAACAGCCCGCCCAACAAGTTCAAACACGTTTAGTCTCGCGGGTTACGCAAATTCGACAGGGTAAAAACGCTGTCTTTGAGATCGATTTCATATTCCACCTCATCAACCGCGATCTCCGTCCATTCATCAGGCTCGTCCGTTTTGACCATGCGTTGCCGGCTCGCGATTGTTCGGCCACCCATTTCTTCAATTTCGAGCGACACGAGTTTTTTCACCAGTTCACCGTCCTGGTCATAGAAGGCATGCTCGATGACAACATGGTCATCTCGAATCGCCAGCACCTCACTGCCCCAGACAACGGCCGCATCTTCGTGTGGAATCGATTCGATCCTGAAAACCTCCATGTCATCGACGACCTCCGTGGACAAAATCGTGTGATCATATTGGTCGATAATATCGTCAGCCCGGGCGATATCCTTGTTAGAAAAATCGGAGCCCATCCAGCTCTGCCCCATCATCGACGATGGCACTTTAATGACGCGATTTACCTTCGGTGAAAACGTCCACATGCTGTTTTCGTCGGTAAGCGTGCCGTTGCCGCGGTCCTTCTTCGGCTCAATCACGCGAACGAGTGAGTGATCGTCGCCCTTGGTCCACGCCTCCATGGTCATGGAGCGCTCCCAGTCCGGGCGGTGAATGACCATCGTCATGACCGTATACGACGTCAGGCCGCGCCAGTGATCGATGGCATCACGAACAATCTGCGTCGCGTCACGTTCTTCTTCAGCTGCGAAAGCCGGCAACGCGAGCAGCAGCAAAGGCAACAAGTATCGCTTTTTCATAAGCTCCTGGACACACACGTTAGGCCAAAACTCAGTATTTCACATCCGTACTTACCGAGCATCCGCAGTGCTTGCCAAACCAGGCTCTGCTAAGCTTGCGCGAAGGTTTTTGGGGCCAAATGCGCACCTGGATTCCCGCTGGCCAACCTTCGCGGCTGAACTCAATTTATAGGACAGGCCTGTGAACAAACTCGTCGGTCGCCAAAAGGAACTCGACGCGATCGATGCGTCACTGACCGCCCTCGCCGCGGGCCAGGGCGGTACTTTGTTCATGTCTGGCGAACCCGGCATCGGCAAGAGCACGCTCGCGCGCGCACTGGGGGAGGCAGCCCGGTCGCAAGGATACTCGGTCTACTCGGGATTCTGCTGGGAGTCGGGCGGCGCGCCTGCTTACTGGCCGTGGACACAGGTGATGCGCCCGCTCGTATCAGACACCGATATCCCGGAGGAACTGGTAGCCAACCTGGGACAGCTGTTTCCCGAATCCGCCGGCGGAGGCGACGAGACGGAACTGCAGCCGGACCTGGCCCGTTTTCAGTTGCTCGAGTCCGTACGCGGGCTGCTCGATCGCGTCTCGCGTGATAATCCTGTCGTCATAGCGCTCGACGATCTGCACTCGGCTGACGCGGATAGTCTCTTTCTGCTCCAATACCTCGCAAAGCATGCCGCCAGCATGCCGCTTCTACTGGTCGGCACGTATCGCGAACTCGAGGCACGCCAGGCAGTTACAACAGAATCGCTGTGGCGCGCAAGCCGCGACGCGCGCACCCTGCGCCTCGGACGGCTCGACCACGCGGCCATTGAAGAGTACCTCGCCGGCGCAGGCACGGTCGACGAGGAAACGATCAACAACCTGATCGAGACGACGGGCGGCAATCCGCTGTTTCTTACCGAACTCGTCGATCTCCTCGAAAGGCAGCAAAGCGACCAGCTTCCCGAAACGATCCAACAGGTTATTGAACAGCAGATTGCCCTGTTACCCCCGCAAACCGTGACCGCACTCAGACAGGCTTCGGTGCTCGGCCGGGACTTCGATGTTGCTGTCCTGGCATTCCTGCGAAATCAGGACGAGACCACGACCGAGCAGGAAGTCGAACCGGCTATCTCGGCGAGCCTGATCCAGGCCGTACGGCCGGGGCGATACCGCTTCTCGCACGTTCTGTATCGCGACGTGCTTTACCAGGGCCTGGGAAAGACGACTCGCGAGGAACTGCATGCTCAGTGCGCAACCTTCCAGCGCTCGCTCATCGACAACGGTGCCAAGGACCGCTGGAGCATCTGCGCGGTCCATTTGCAGGCGGCGGGACCCGACCACCGCAACGATGCCGTTGCCGCGTGGGACAAGGCTGCAGCGCGTGCTCACGCGAGACTCGCTTACGAGGAAGCCGCGCAGTGCCTGCAGAATGCTCTCGCCGTATTCGGTCAGGGGCCGAAGTTCGAGCCGGTGGCACGTTGCGAACTGCAGCTACATTGTGCGCTGGCGCTATTGCTCGCGGGAAATATTGAACTGGGCCAAAAACATTGTCGCGAGGTCTTCGCCACGGCACGCACGCTGGAAAATGCCAGCCTGATGTCGGAGGCCGCCCTGACCTACGGCAACGCGTTGGTCGTTGCTCACATCGACAAGGAACTCATCAGCATGCTGCGCGAAAGCCTCGACGCACTGCCTGAGGGTGACAACGCCCACCGTGCGCGCGTGCTGGCGCGCCTGGCAGCTGCCCTGCAGCCGGCAGTCGACCCGACCGTGCCTGTCGAGATGGCAATGGAAGCCATCGCACTGGCGCGCACTCTCGACGATGAGAAGATCTTGTTCGGCGTATTGCGTTCCGCCATTTCGGCCTTGATGGATTACGCTGCAACCTCGGATCGTATGCCGCTCAACCGGGAATTCGGTGAGCTGGCGGAAAAGCGCCGCAATGTTGCCGGACAGTTTCGCAGCTACCTGCGCCTGATGGTCGACGCTGCCGAAATCGCGGACAGGCAATTGTTCGATGAGTCAATCGACGCTGCGGAGCAAATCGCTAAGCGCATCAACCTGCCGCATTATCTCTGGCGCGCGACATCTCTGCGCGCGACGCAGGCGATTGCAGAAGGCCGTTTCGAGCAAGCGCTGGAGCTCATCGGCCAGGCACAACACCATGCCGATCGTGCCGGCGATCTCGAATCGCTCGTAACGCTGCCGTTACAGCGTTACGCCATCCTGAGCGAATGGGATGACGACCGCGCTCCGCCGCAGGAGGAAATCAGTGCCCAATTGCAGCATGCCTACGCGAGCGGTATGGCGGAGGCCGAATTCTTCGTCAGCCCTGTTATCGCTGTTTACTCGGGTGCAGATGATCCCGAGGCAGCACGAAAAATTATCAGGAACGAGTCGCTGTTGGAGCGGGCGTTCAGCGGCGGTGACCGGATCTCGATCTCGATGATCGGGGAGTTGGCGACGCAGGCAGGCAACGCCAACATCGCCCGGCGAGCGTACGAGCAGATTCTGCCGCTTGCCGCCGAGTGTTGCTCGCACGGCCTCATGGGAAGTGGCCTGTTCCGGTCGATTGCCCTGTCGCTGGGCATCATTGCCCATGGACTCGGGCAACTCGACGAGGCACAGCACCATCTCCAGACCGCGCTCGGTGTGATGATCAAAATGCGCGCCCTGCCCGCCCAGGCCCATATATACGCGGAGCTCGCCAAAGTTGAAGCCGCTCGCGGCAATGAGGATGCAGCACGAGAGCATCAACGCATCGCAGACGAGATGGCGCAGGCACTGCAGCTGCATGGATCGAGCGTTGCGAATGTCCCGGCAGTCGATGTCGATCAGGGGCCTGGCAAGACGCGATTCAAAATGCAGCTCGATGGTGACATCCGCAGCGTTTGCTTCGATGGTAAATCGAGCTCGCTCCGGAACAGCAAAGGCCTGGAGCTGCTTGATCAGCTTGTCTCACAGCCAGGCAAGGAATTGCACGTACTCGACCTCGTAGGCGCGTCTCGAGATGTCGCAAGTGACTCGGGTCCGGCACTCGATGACAAGGCACGCGACGAGTACCGGCGCCGCGTCGCGGACCTGAAGGAAGAGCTGGAGGAAGCCGAGTCGCTTGCGGATTTGGGCCGCGCGGATACTCTGCGCGATGAACTCGAATTCATTACTCGCGAACTCTCGCGCGCCTATGGCCTGGGTGGGCGCAAGCGACGCTCCGGAAGCGCTGCCGAACGAGCTCGTGTAAACGTTCGACGGCGCCTGAAGGATGCTATCGAACGCATCGGTGAGCAGCTTCCTGACGCCGGGACCTACCTGGCTAATACAATAAAAACAGGCACTTACTGCAAATACGTCCCGATGTAACACGCAAGGGAACATTGTTCCTCGAATGGTTACGCCTCTATGGGCAACAGCAGCATTAACGCTGTGCTCGAAAGAGGACGAAACCATGACTGAAACTCTCACCTACCTGACGATCGGCCTGATTCCGGGACTGATCCTGCTCGACTGGGCAATCCGCGGCCGCAAGCACGACTCGACACGCTTTTGGCGGCTGCGCGCGACCCTGGTCACGATCGGCACGTTCTACCTGGCCGGCTACGTCGCAATGTTCTGGGGTACCGTCCTCGGTGACTTCCACCTGTTCGATGGCAGCGGTCTCGGCACTTGGGGCGGTGCACTCGTCGGCATTCTCGTTTACGAGTTAGCTCACTACTGGTACCACCGCTTCGTGCACCAGTGGGACTGGCTGTGGCGCGCCGGCCACCAGATGCACCACAGCGCAGAAAGCATGGACGCCTTCGGCGCCTACTACCTGCACCCGGTCGACACGTTCAACTTCACTACGATCTCGAGCCTTGTCTTTTTCACGTTGCTCGGCCTGCCCGTAGAAGCCGGAGTACTCGGCGCCCTGTTCCTGACGTTTAACGCGATGTTCCAGCACATGGGTATGAAGACGCCACGCTGGCTGGGCTACATCATTCAGCGCCCGGAAAGCCACAGCGTCCATCATGGCAAAGGCATTCACCGCTACAACTACTCGGACCTGCCGCTTTGGGACATGGTGTTCGGCACCTTTCGAAACCCGAGAGAGTTTCAGCCAGAGCACGGTTTTTACCCCGGCGCGTCTGGACGCTTAACTGAAATGCTGACGTTTCAGGACGTCACATCACCCAAACAGGAGATCACTAATGATCAAGCAATTACCCCTGGCGCCTGAGCGCATCTATCTGACCGACGGCGGCCTGGAAACAACACTCATTTTTCATGACGGCATCGACCTTCCCTGCTTTGCCGCTTTCGATTTGCTGAAGGACGAAGCCGGCCGCGAGACACTGCGCAGGTATTTCCGCCGTTACGCCAGCATGGCGGTGGAGTCGGAATGCGGTTTCATTTTCGAGAGTCCGACCTGGCGAGCGAGCAGGGACTGGGGGGCGGCGCTTGGATACGACGCAACCCGCATTGCCGCGTTCAACCGGGAAGCGATCAAACTCATGGACAGTCTGCGAAAAGAATACGAAAACGAAGACTCGCCCATGGCCGTTAGCGGCAATATCGGTCCGAGAGGTGACGGCTACGTGGTCGGCAAACAGATGACGGTTGAAGAATCACGCGCATATCACCAGCATCAGGTGGATGCCCTGGCCGCCGCCGGTGCCGATCTCATCTCGGCCATCACGATGACTTATGTTGAAGAAGCGATCGGTATTGTTGAAGCGGCGCGGCGGCAAGGCTGTCCGACGGTCATCGGGTTCACAACTGAAACCGATGGCAAGCTGCCGTCAGGCATGTCGCTTGAAGACGCCATTCGCGCCGTCGACGACGCAACAGACCACGGCCCTGCCTATTACATGGTGAATTGCGCACACTTTGATCACTTCAGCGGGTCTCTCGCCGACGATGCCAAGTGGACGCAGCGCGTCCGCGGCATTCGTGCCAACGCGTCACGGATGAGCCATGCCGAGCTCGATGAGGCCGAGGAGCTGGACGACGGCAACCCGCAGGAGTTTGGCGACCTTTGCAGGCAACTACACCAGCGCTTCCCCAAACTGTTCGTTTTCGGTGGATGTTGCGGCACTGACCACCGTCATGTGGATGCCGCAAGACTGGCCATCTGCTAATTCAGCGAGTTAGGCAAATGCCATAGGTGTTTCTCGCTATGGTGCAGGGGCGGCCTGTAGATAGACTGAATGCAGGAGGAATTCAGGAAAAAAGAAGGACGGGACTATGTTCAGTATCGAAGCAATCATGAGCACCAATCTGATCACATTATCTCCGTCCGCGACCTTGGCCGAGGCCCGGACGCTGATGCACGAGCACCGTATTCATCACCTTCCGGTGCTGGACGGTGACAAACTGATCGGGCTTATTTCTCTCACCAACGTCCTGGCTGCTACAGACAGTTTCTTGCGAGACGACGGAAGCCGTATCCACGCAGATGAAATCGGTATCACCGATGCGATGGTTACCGATGTTGCGACGGTCGATGTCAGCGCCAGCCTGCGCCATGCGGCGCTGTTCCTCGAGAAACACAAGATCGGCTGTCTGCCCGTTATGGACAACGAGGATCTTGTCGGCATCATCACGGACACGGATTTCGTTGCAGTTGCGATCAATTTGCTCGAACAAATTGAAGAAACGGAACCTGTTGTCGAGGACTACGACGAAGTCGACGTCGCCTGACTGGCTGCTTTTGCTTGCCCCCTGTGGCGGAGCGCGTACTCGGCGTCGCGCTCCGAACCCAGCAGTATGGCGACCCAGCGGGTCCGTTCATCACTCTCCAGCGCCATCTTCAGTGTCATGGTCAGTGGCACTGACAACAACATGCCGACGGGCCCGAAAATGAAGCCCCATGCAACCAGGCCTACAAACACGACGAGCGGTGAAATGCCGACGCCGTAGCCCATCAGGCGCGGCTCGAGAAAGTTGCCGAATACGATATTGATACCGACGAAGCCGAGGGCCGTCGCGCCAGCCGCACCCGGACCGATTTGCACCAGGGCCAGCAGCACGGCCGGCACCGCGGCGATAATCGAGCCAATCGTCGGCACGTAATTGAGCAGAAACGCGAGCATCGCCCACAGCAACGGAAAATCGAGTCCGATCGACCAGGTCAGCGTACCCGCGCATAGACCGGTAGCCATACTGACGATCGTTTTGATCCCCAGGTAACGACCCAGGTTCTGCATGAACTGGCGTGCGCTATGCAGGGATTCAGCACGCCTGCCAAACGCCGCCTCAAACTTGATTTGCGCCGTGGATGCTTCAAGCAGAATAAAGATCATCGTAAAGATAATCAGGAATGTATTTGTCAGAACGTCACGAAGGCTGTTGAGAATCCCGGCCACCAGACCCATGGCAAAGCCCGGGTCGATCATGTCACCAATACTCTCTATCGACTCGTCAACTTTGAGATTTGTGACAATGAAGTCGAATACGCCGTCGATAATCACGTCGAGACGCGCCTGGTAGCTCGGCAACGCTGCTGTGAAGTCAGCAATCGAGGTCCCGAGTATCGCGCCGACAACGGCGAGGATCAGCATGAGCATGGTCACGATGACCAACGCCGCAAGTATCGAAGGAACACGCTTTTGCTGCAGCCACAGCATTGGGCGGACGGTAATCAATGCCAAAAATGCTGCGATCAGGAACGGCACCAACAGGACAGACATCATCTGCATGCCGTAAATAACAACGACAACGGCAGCGAGAACGATAATCGTGCTGGTGTTTTTCGGAGACGCAGCTTCCACGGTCAGTTTGCGCCCTTCGGCGTGTAGAGTTCGGCCTCTTCCCGCGTGAGTTGCTCGATCTTGACTGTCCAGCGAGCCAGCGTCGAACTGACGCGCAGCTGATACAGGCCCGCCGTGTGAAACAGCTTTGCGCCGTTACCGCGCCGCTTCGTATACAGCACGCGGCCAAGGTGTTTGCCGGTCTTCGCTTCGACCAGCGTTATCTCGAGCCCCATCATCTGCTCGTAATCACCGTCGAGACGCCAGTCCAGCACCCATGGGGATTCGACGCGAAATATGGCTGTTGTCGTATTTCCCGTGCCCTTGAATTCAGTAACGCGGGTAGCACCCTGAGCTGCTGTGCTCGCGATGGCTAGCATTACACATACAAGTAGAAGATTGATTCTGTTCATATCAGCCCGGATTCTAGCATCTGGATTTATGTCAGCGCGCAAGATACTGCAACTCGGCGACGGAGAGCGAACGTGCTTGCCTGACAATAAGCTTCTCGAGAACCTCGCTTGATCCCGTATTTCCTTCTTCCAGCATAATAAGCTGGTCGCGGGTCACCGGGTAGAACGGCAGCCAGTCGAACAATGTTGCGCCGACTTTCATTAGCCACAGAGGCATCGGGAACATGAGTTTGGACTTGCCCGCCGCCTTTGCGACACGCCGTACCATGTCACCCCAGTTGAGTACCTCAGGTCCAGCCAGTTCCAGGGTCTTGCCGATGGTGCCGTCATCCTCAAGTGCGGCCACGAATGCTGCGGCAACATCTTCAACGTGCAAAGGCGACATCTCCACACCAGGGAAATTTACTGCGGGTATGGGAGGGCGCACCATGTCACGGTAAAGCTGCGTTGCGAACTCCATGGTGCCACGCGGGTCCCCGAAAATTACCGATGGCCTCAGCACAGTAACGTCGAGTCCGCTTTCAAACGCATGGACTTCGGCGCGGCGTTTCGTTGACTGGTATTTTGTGCCAGGGTCCTTGACGCCGATTGCACTCATCAAAAGCATGCGTTTCACACCGGTTTTTTTCGCGGCAGCCACGGTATCAACCACGCCCTGGTACTGCGTCGTCTCGAAAGTAATCCCCCGGCGCGGAAACTCCCGTAACAGCCCCACGCAATAAACAACGGCATCGCATCCGTCCAGCACCGCATGCAACGCTTCAACGGATGAAATATCGCCAACCACTGTCTGCGTGTCGCGGCGCACCTTGTCCTCACTTCCCGGCCTCACGAGCAGGCGAACAACATGGCCCGAGTCAACCAGTGCGTCAACCAGGTAGCTCCCGACAAAACCTGTACCGCCTATTATTGCAACCCTCATCCGTCTACCTGCCTGTCATACGTATTGCACTGTAGAATACTCTCATCATGTTCTCGGTTCGTACACTTGTTGCGGTAGTCGCCATAGCCTGCGCGGCCCTGGTCGGCCTGCTGCTCGGCGACCTTCGATATCCGGCGGTTGCGGCAAAACTCATAGCGTCAACGGCTTTCATTGCCCTTGCCGTCCGATCAGGCGCGATGGCGTCAACGTACGGCCGGCTCATTCTACTTGGCCTCGTTTTTTCATGGTTTGGCGACATGTTCCTGACCGGCCGCTCCCAACTCGCGTTCCTCGCTGGTCTTTCCGCTTTCCTGCTCGCCCACGTGGCGTATGTTTCTGCTTTTATCCGACACGGTTATGGCCGGGTCTGGATCTACTCTGCCGCGGTTCCTGTTACCGCTTTGGCAATCGCCATTTTCGTCTGGCTCGAGCCACATACTCCGGCGAATCTGATGATCCCGGTCCGCGCCTACATCGCGGTTATCAGTCTTATGGTCATCTTTGCATTCGGGACGCGCGGGCGCGGCGGATCAATACTGATTATCATTGGCGCGACGCTGTTCTTCCTTTCCGACCTGTCTGTCGCTGCACTGCGGCTTGTGCAAACCGATTATCCAACCTATGTAATCGGACTGCCCTTGTACTACGCAGGTCAGGTCTGCCTCGCACTGAGTGTCTCGCATTCACGATCCCATTGAGGCGTTTCCGAAAAACGCTCGACCAAAAAATCGATGAAGGCTCGGACGCGGTATGAGAGATGTCGGGTCGGCGGGTAGACTGCATAGGCCGTGGCAAGCGGCCACTCGTAGTCTTCGAGCACGGGAACCAGGTTGCCGCGACGTATCGCCTCCGCCGCGATGAAAGTGGGTTGCATCACTATCCCCAGGCCATGGGCGGCAGCATTTATGAGGAAGTCACCGCTACTGGCACGCAAGACTTCGTTGACCTCCACCGAGTGTCTGTTTCCTTCTCCATCCTGCCAGGCCCACTGCGCAGGGTCCGCCAGGTTCGAATACACCAGGCAATCATGGTCGCGTAACTCGTAGGGCGTCAATGGCACACCGTGTGTCTTGAGGTACTGCGGTGCGGCACAAATAATGCCGCGAACGTCGAACAGCTTGCGCGCAATCAGCGACGAGTCTTCCAGGCGGCCGATGCGGACCGCAAGATCAACACCCTCGTCCAACAGATCGACGCGCCGGTCATTGAGATCAAGGTCGAAACGTATCCTCGGATGCTTCTTCGAAAACGCAGCGATTGGTTTGCACATGTGGCGAACGCCAAATGACATGGGTAGCGCAATACGCAGCGTGCCACGCAGCTCACCATGCTCCAGCTGCACCGCGGACTCCGCTTCCTCGAGATCGGCCAGGATCCGCGCGCTGTGTTCGTAAAAACTCTGCCCGGTATCGGTCAGGTTCAGTGTGCGAGTGGTGCGACGCAATAGCTGGACACCCAGCCGCTCCTCGAGCGCCGAGACACGTCGACTGACGGCCGACTTCGCTGTGTTGAGCCGATCGGCGGCGGCCGTAAACGTCCCGGCTTCCACAACGGCGACAAACGCCTGCAAATCCTCAAATTTGTCCATATTGTTGCGTTTTACCGAACAATTATATCTCTAGAATAGTCTTTATCTCTCCTTTGTCAACAACCAGACTGTTTCCAACACGGCGACTCGCGCCGAAGGAGATACAAACATGGCAGACAAGCCCGCACTCAGAATCCTGGAAATAAATGCCGCCGCCCGCTATGACGGCTCGATCAGCCGAAAACTGGCGGCTGACCTGAGCAACGCGCTCGCAGATCGTTTCGGCAACGCCGACGTCAAGCGCCGCGATCTCGCCAAAGGCCTCCCCTTCATTGATGAAGAGTGGGTAACGGCCAATTCGACGCCCGAGGAGGAACGCAGCGAACACCATCGCAAGACCCTGTCGTACTCCGATGAACTCGTCGCGGAATTACAGGATGCCGACGTGCTGGTCATTGGTGCCCCGATCTACAATTTTTCAGTCCCAGCGGTGCTGAAGGCCTGGATTGACATGGTTGCTCGCGCCCGGCTGACCTTCCGCTACACCGAAACCGGTCCCAAGGGACTGTTGACGGGCAAAAAGGCGTACGTCGTCGTGCCGTCCGGTGGTGTCCCCGTGGGCAGCGAAATGGACTTCGCCACACCTTACCTGCGCCATGCACTGGCGTTTATCGGCATTACTGAGGTGGAATTCGTGGGGGCACAGGGCGCTGATCGTGATGGTGGCCAGGCGCTCGATGCCGCGCGTGCGTATATTGCAGAACTCATTCACCTTGCACCCAAGGCCGCGTAATCCAGGAGGCACCCGTTATGTTTGACATCATTCGATCAGAGTCACGCGGTGGCGCAGACCACGGCTGGCTGCAGGCGAAGCACACGTTTTCATTTGCTGATTACCACGATCCTGCCCGGGTTCGCTTCGGAAAATTGCGCGTCATCAACGAAGACCGCATCGCACCCGGACAGGGCTTCGGCACGCACCCGCATAATGACATGGAGATCATCACGTACGTTATCAGTGGCGCGATCGAGCATAAGGACAGCATGGGCAACGGCACCGTCATTCCGGCAGGCGATGTTCAGCGCATGACCGCCGGAACCGGCGTATTACACAGCGAGTTCAATCACTCACAGGACGAAGAACTGCATCTCCTCCAAATCTGGATATTCCCTGAGGAGAACGGACTCGAACCCGGCTACGAGCAGACGCCATTCCCGCGGGAGGCGAAACTGAACCGGCTGTGCCTCATCGGTTCACGAGACGGACGTGAGGACTCCGTGACGATTCACCAGGATGTCGATCTGTATGCGAGCCTGCTGGAGAGCGGTAAGCAGGTCACACTCGACGGCGTCGCTGACCGGCGTGTCTTCATACAGGTTGTGTCTGGCGAACTGCGCATCAATGGCGAATTGGTCGGTGCCGGCGACGGCATGCAGATAAGCCAGGAAGACAGCGTGAACATTACGGCACTGTCTGAATCCGAGTTTCTGCTTTTCAATCTGTCCTGACTGTCATGCGCTAGAATGCGCGCATGCGAATACTCACAGTTCTTGCCGGTCTACTACTGACCGCCGCGTGTGGCGGCGATGGGGGCAGCAGCCAGGCCACTACGCCGCCTTCCGGCGCCACCAGGATCGGTGACATTCAGGGCACCGGCAGTACCAGCCCATTGGAAGGACAGGCTGTCACGGTTAGTGGGATCGTGACGGGCGACTTTCAGGAGAACGACGCCGATGAGCGACGCAATCTCGGTGGGTTTTACATCCAGGACGGGGCACCCGATTCCGACTTGCAAACTTCAGACGGCATTTTCGTTTTCGATGGCAACAACCCGGCAACCAACATCGACGTCGGCGATGTCGTCGAGGTCAAGGGAACGGTGACCGAGTACTTTGGCGAGACGCAGATCAACGCGAGTTCGGTGCGCGTGGCGGGAGCCGGCGTGCTGGCCCCGTTCCCAGTCAATCTGCCGATAAATGGCGCTACGACGAATAGCGACGGCGACCTGATTGCAGATCTCGAACACCTGGAAGGCATGCTCGTCAAGTTTACGGATACGCTGACGATCACGAATCTCCGCAATCTCGAACGATTCGGTTCGGTGACATTGTCGGAAGGTGGCCGACTTTACCAGTTCACCAATAACAATTCGCCGGACGTCGAAGGGTACGACGCGCACAAGGAACTGAACGCAAGCCGGTTGATCGTGCTCGATGATGGTCTGCGTTCCGAGAATCCGCCAGACATTCGTTATCTGAATGCCGGCAACACTGCCGGTTACTCGATTCGTGCCGGCGACAGCCTGGATGACCTCACAGGCAACCTTCGCTACTCACGCGGCTCCGGGGGTAACGGGGACCAGTCGTGGCGACTCATGCCGACCGAGGATCCGACGTTCGAATCGGTAAATCCGCGACCGGGCGCACCGTCGGTTGGCGGCTCGATTCGGGTCGCGAGCTTCAATGTCCTGAACTACTTTTCCACGGTCGACTCGGGCCAGAACAGCTGCGGTCCTCAAGGCGATTCGGCTTGCCGTGGCGCGGATAGCAACACGGAACTTGCTCGTCAGCTCGAGAAGACGGTAACAGCCCTGGCCATGCTCGATGCCGATGTCGTAGGGCTGATGGAACTGGAGAACAACTCGAACGAATCCATTGGGTCGATCGTCGATGCACTCAATGCGAGAATCGATTCCCACAGCTACGCCTATATCGATACCGGAACGATCCACGACGACGCTATCAAAACAGGATTCATTTACCGGGAGACCGTTGTTTCGCCCAGCGGGGACTTTGCCTTGCTCGATCGCAGCGTCGACTCGCGGTTTAATGATGCGCGCAATCGCCCCGCGTTGGCGCAAACCTTCTCCGTTGATGCAACGACTGCCAAATTGACAATCGTCGTTAACCACCTCAAGTCCAAGGGATCATCCTGTGAGTCCGACGGGGACCCGAATCTCGGTGACGGCCAGGGTAACTGTAACCTGACGCGCACCAGTGCCGCCGCCGCGCTGGCAGACTGGATTGCGACCGACCCGACCGGAAGCGGCGACACCGACGTGCTGATTATTGGCGACTTGAATGCGTATACGCTGGAAGATCCGCTGGCCGCATTTGAGAATGCCGGACTAACGAGCCTGCTCGGCGACGAAAAAAACCCCTACTCGTTCCTGTTCGACGCTCAATCCGGTGCGCTTGATCATGCCGTCGTCTCTGCGAGCCTGCTGCCGCAGGTCGTGGAGGCAATCGAATGGCACATCAATGCCGACGAACCACCGCTGCTCGATTACAACCTCGAGTACGGGCGTGACCCGGCGTTGTTCGACGGGAGCACGCCCTACCGGGCCTCCGACCACGACCCTGTCGTGATCGGACTGGACCTTACGAACTAGGCCCTACTCGGGCTTGCGGAACTTGAGCGTCATGCGATTGGATTCGCCGATTGCCTTGTATTTCGCTTCGAGCTCAGGGTCTTCCTTGCTCATACTCAGGCTGGGCGGAAGACGCCAGACAGCATCGTCTTCTCCAGGCTGATCCATCGGGTTTGCGTTGATGTCGCTTTCGCCAACCAACTCGAATCCCGCCTGTTCCGCCGCCGTAATCACGTATCCCTTCTTCAGGTAGCCGCGATCGCCGTCTGCGAACTCATCCGACATATCGTCGCTGGCATGATGTTGCACCACGCCTAGAATGCCGCCCGGCTTCAGTGCTGCGAAGGCATCGGCCATGGCCTCGTTCACGAAATCGCCCTGTGAGTCGAAGCGCGCCATGCCGTGAAGTGCTCGCGCAATAAACACAAAGTCGGCCGTTTCTTTGAACGCGTCCGGCATCGAGCCAAAGTAAAACGCGTCGACGCTCGCCCCGTCATCGCCTGCCCATTCCGCCGCATCAACGGGAAACTTGCTTATCCATGCGCGCGCTCTTTCCATGGATTCTTCCGTCGCACTTGAGTAAAGCGCGCTCACTCCGAGCGAGTAGTTTGCGCCGATCAAGCGGCCTTCCGAACCCAGGTAGGGCAAGAGAATCTTTGTGTACCAGCCACCACCGGGCAAAGCCTCGACAACCGTCATGCCAGGTTCAACGCCAAAAAACTCGAGGGTTTCCTGCGGATGGCGGTATTGGTAGCGCGCCTTGATTTCATCAGGCTGCGAGTCGAGTACAGCCGCGAGTCTGGTGCTCGCCTCGTCAACTGCCGCTCCAGTCTCAGGCGCCGGCTCGGGCATCTCGGCTGTCTCGGTTTCCGGCGCCGCCTCTGGCGCTTTGGTTGTTTCGGTGTCTGGCGCCGGCTGGCAGGCAGCAAGCATGAGCACAAGAATTGCTACGAGAATCTTGTTCATTTTTATCCCCAATTGAACCTGGTCTGTAATTCTACGAGGCGATACTTTAATCCAGTTCTCGAAGTAAATCATGCGTATCACGCCTGACCGACTCGAGTGCGTCTATAACGTCACTGTAGCTCGAGCTGTCAGGTGCAAGACTGTCCCACTCTGCTTCCCACGTCGTCATCAGGCGACCGGCAGACTCGGATACATTGCCGTCCAGAATCGCCGACAGGTCCTTGACTGCCAGGACATGGACCCAACCCGTTCGCGGATTACCTTTGTCGACCGTATCCATGTCCCACGTATTGTGGAAAATGACCTGCTGCAAAGCGCCAAGGTTGCGTAATATTTCAATCGAAATCAGACGCTGATTGCGATTGTATTCACTCGCTTCGTTTCGCCAGGTGTTATAGCCGAGGCTGGTTACCGCGACGGCCAGACTGATCAGCGCAACAATATTGCGTTGGAGTTGCTTTCGGATAGGTACACCGTAGTTCATAGTAAACCAGACCCCGAATCGCGGATATTTATTTCCCGGACTCGACCAAAAGGGGGTCTTGCGGCCATTTTTCAGTCGAGCTGGCACGCTGCAACCAGAGCAGCCAGGCAACAACGACGACGCCCAGCGCCGCCACAACCGCCAGGAACAAGTAGTAGTTCTGGTGACCAACCGGACCGGGGTTAGCATCAAGAATTCGCCCGGTAACCGGGCCAAAAAAGATCTCGGGAGTGTAGCCGATGAAGGAAACGGACCCGGCAACGGCGCCCGTCAGGAAGGACGGAACGCGGTTTTCCTCCAGCAACGCAAAGTAGACCCCACGAAGCATGCAGACGGCAAAGACGCTGACGATGATGTTGGCGTAAATAAGCGTGAGGCCATAATCGTCAGGCATGAAAGTAGCAAGAATTCCATACGAAACGACCAACATTACGAAACTGGTCCCAACCATCTTGCCAGCAGCCCAACGGTCCGCGAGTAAGCCCGCCGTCAGAGCCGCGATAGGACGCAGGTAGATAACGTAAGTAGCAAGTTTCGCCCCCTGCGCCTCATTCATGCCGAGAACCTGAACCGCATACAGGGAATAGTTGTCCAGCGCCTTGTAACCACAATAAGCACAGATAATGACGGCCGCCTGGGCCCAGACCAGTGGCCGGGCCAGCACAGCAATCGAGCTACGAAACAACTGGCTGGCCGAGTCGCCGATGTGTTTAACGGACGGTATTACCGTCCATGTCAGCGCAGCGGTGGCGAGTGTGATCGAGGAGTAGAAGAAGATCACGGAACGAAATGCCGAGCGACGTTCTTCATTGCTGAGTTGGTCCATGTCTTCAGGCAGAAACAGCACGAGCAGGATCACGCCACCCGATGCCAGTAACGCGGCCACCAGGCCGCGGCCACCCTCCAGGATGCCGAAGGCCCTGCCTTGCTCATCGTGCCCGCCCCACTCGCGCGTGGCACGAATCAGCGCCGCCCAGAACAACAGTATTGTCGTTATGCCCCAGTACCCGAAAAGAATTGCCATCCCGACAGGGCCGGGATAAGTCGCCATATAGAGGCCGCCCGCGGCGGTCGCGATCATGGAAACAGTCAACAAGGACCGCGCGGAAAACCTGTCGGCCAGCGCACCGCCAGGAAAGTACGCAATCATCGCCATCACGCCGTACACGGCGAAGACGTCGCCGAGTTGCGTATTAGTGAGCTCGAAGGCTTCAAGCACGGTTGGCCTGAAAAAACGCGTCGTGTGAAACGGCAGAAGGAAGACAATCTCTCCCGCGAAAACAAGCGTCAGCATCAGGAAAAAACGCGATAACATGGCGTCACCATACAGGATATGCCCGGACGGAGGGTTTCATGAAAAAGATCGCATTCGCCGTTTTCTTTTCGATGCTGTGGGCGAGCACGAACGCCGCCACGCCTGGCACGATGCGCGTCGACTATTTTCATAGCGGCAACAACGAGACGGAGATGTTCTCGCTCGACCAGGTTGTGATCGAGCCATTAGCCTGGACGGGCAACATGGCACAGCCTCATGACAAGACATCGCGCGGCAAATACCTGTTCGAGATTGTCGACCCGGAGAGCGGTGCCATCGCATGGTCGCGTAGTTTCAGCAGCATCTACGGCGAGTGGGAGACCACGGGCGAGTCAAAGCAGATCAATCGTTCATTCCACGAGTCCGTTCGCTTTCCAGCGCAGGACTCCGTGTTCGAAATGGTGATGAAGAAGCGCGGATCCGGCAATGCGTTCGAAGAAGTGTGGCGCATTGAACTGGACCCGGCCGACGTACTCGTACATCGTGAGTCGGCAATGTACGCCGACCAGGTTGTCGCAATTCACGAGGGTGGTGATCCCGCCAACAAAGTCGACCTGTTACTTATGGGTGATGGCTATACCGCCGAAGAGCATGAGTCGTTTATTGCCAAAGCAAGGGAAATGACCGAGATACTCTTCGCCACTTCCCCGTTCAGGGAACGCAAGGATGATTTCAACGTCTGGGCTATCGCACCGCCCGCCGCCCAGTCTGGCGTCTCTCGTCCTTCGACCGGCATATTTCGTGACTCGCCGATCGGTTCGACCTACGATTCATTCCGTTCCGAGCGTTACATTCTGACGTTCGACAACAAGTCGATGCGGCGCATTGCCTCATCGACGCCCTACGACTTCATCGAGATACTGACCAATTCCGAGGTCTACGGTGGTGGCGGCATCTACGGGCTGTTCAGCACGGCTGCGGCCAACAGCGACTGGGCGCCCTACCTGTTCGTGCACGAGTTCGGTCATCACTTCGCCGGACTCGCTGACGAGTACTACACAAGTTCAATCGCGTATGAACTGCCCGATGTGATCACCGAGCCTTATGAGCCCAATATTACGGCGCTGCTCGACCCCGAAAACCTCAAGTGGAAACATCTCGCGACGCCGTATACGCCGTTGCCGTCATCCTGGCCCAAAGCCGCGTACGAGGAACATTCGATGGCTTACCAGAAGAAGCGCACGGCCATGCGGACAGAGAATGTTCCCGAGGCCAAAATGAATGCACTGTTCCAGGCCAACCAGGATGTCGTGGAATCAATGTTCGAAGAATCCGGCCAGAACGGTATCGTCGGCGCATTTGAGGGTGGCGGCTACATGGCCAAGGGAATCTACCGGTCCCAGCAAAATTGCATCATGTTCACGCGGACAACGGACTTTTGCGCCGTCTGTTCAGAGGCGGTCGAAAAGGTCATCGACGAATACACGCTGCAGGAGTAGCTGAGCGGCGATCACTACTCAGGTCCTGATACGGTAGCCCGTCTTGAACACCCAGCGGACTACGCCCAGGCATATGACCAGGAACGTAATCGTCATGCCAAGACTCAGGGCGACGCTAACGTCCGCGTTCTCGTAGAAGCTCCAGCGGAAGCCGCTGATAAGGTACACAACCGGGTTGAACAGGCTGATGGTCTGCCAGGCGGGCGGCAACATGCTGATCGAGTAAAAGGTCCCACCCAGAAACGTCAGTGGCATGATCACGAGGATTGGCACGATAGTCAGCTTCTCCCAGCCGTCGGCCCAAATCCCGAGAATGAAGCCGAACAGGCAGAACGACACGCAGGTCAATACCAGGAAAGTGACCATTATCACCGGATGTGCAATTTCGATATCGACGAAGAAACTCGCCGTCACAAGAATAATCGTGCCGATGATGATCGACTTGGTAGCCGCCGCACCGACATAACCCAACACCACTTCACCGTAGGACACTGGCGCAGACAGGACCTCGAAAATCGTACCGGTGAATTTGGGGAAATAGATAGCAAAGGAAGAGTTCGAGATACTCTCGGTCATCACCGAAAGCATGATCAGACCAGGAACGATAAACGACCCGTAACTGACACCGTCGATCTCGGTAATCCGTGATCCAATCGCCGAGCCGAAGATGACGAAATAAAGGGACGTCGATAGTACTGGCGCAACAATGCTCTGCACGACAGTCCGAAACATCCGTGCCATCTCGAACCGATAAATCGCTTTTATGGCGTGGAAATTCATCGTTCCTTGTTCACCAGGTCTACGAAGATCTCTTCAAGCGAACTCTGTGTCGTCTTCAGGTCATTGAAGCGAATACCGGCACCGCGCAGCTCATGGATCAGATCTGTAATACCGGTGTGCTCGCCCTTTGTGTCATACGTATACGTAAGCTCGCGTCGATCCTCACTCAACTCCAAAGCGTAGCGTTCAAACTCAGGAGGAATTGCTTCGAGTTCCTCGTACAAATGCAGCATAAGCTGCTTCTTGCCGAGGTCGCGCATGAGCTTGTCTTTCTCTTCGACGATGATGATCTCACCGTGGTTAATGACACCGACACGGTCCGCGAGTCGTTCGGCTTCTTCGATGTAGTGCGTCGTCAGGATGACCGTGACGCCCTCCTGCCGCAGAGCCTCGACGACGTTCCACATGTCCTGACGCAA
>CALDZH010000082.1 GCA_937944275.1 uncultured Woeseiaceae bacterium | reverse complement strand
CTAAAACTTGACGCTCAGGTAGACCTTTGGTCCCTGGTGGCGGACTCTTAGTGTCCCGTTAAGATCATCGTTCTTCGACTTCAGCCGCATGCCGTAGAAGTTGTAACCCAGACCGACGCCGAATTGCTCGTTGAACCTCCGCTCGAGATCGAGTGCGAGGTAGGCCATATACCCGTCATACCGATCGAAGTCGAGGGCGAATACGTCGATATCGGCGCCGAGGCGCCACTTGTCGCCGAAAGGAACGGAACCGAAGACACCAAAAGTCGGGAGTATCGTGTTGACCCGGACCTGCTCGGGCTGTTGCGGACCATCGTCGACGCGGACATTGGATTCATATCTCGTGTAGCTCAACCCGGCCGTCAGCCCCAGCTCTTTCTGACCGTCACGCATCAGTGAGTAGGAATAACCGAGACGCAGCAGCCGCGACTCGGAACCGGTTATGACGTCCGTTCCTTCGGGGTAGAATTGATCGCCAAACCAAACATCACGTTGTAGTGTCGTAGACGAGAGTCTCTGTAATTCGAAATAGCCGAGATCAATGCGATGATAGAAACCGAAGCGATAATAGGCGTCGAGTTGTGCGACGGTTTCCTTGTCTGCAGCGCCGAGAAAATCTTCTATATCCACGTCTTCTTCGGGTTTTGTGTCAGTAGCGTCCAACAATAATGTTGTATCAATATTGCTGTTGAATGCTCCCAGCCGAATCTCGACCTTTTGGTCCTTGTCGGCGCCCTCATAATCTCTGGGCTGGAACAAGTCGGGGTTGTAAGCGAGGCTGATGCTGCCCGACCATAATTGGCTGCGGTCTACCGTCGGGCTTGCCTTAATCGCGGCATCCAGGAACTCGAGTCCGACCTTTGCCTGCAACAGCCAGTGTGGACTCAATTCATAGCCAAGCGACAATTCAACGTGAGTATTGATAGCGGAGCCAGGTTGGTACTCAGGATATGTTGCGGTTTCTTCCTCAGAACCCACGCCAAAATAGTAGTCGCTATAATCGCTGCTCAGGTACTTCACTCTCACGCTGGGCACGATGTAGCCGCGCTGGTGCTCCCAGGGAAGTCTGAATATGAGCTCACTTGTCGTGCCGCTGTGCCGGTCTGGCGCTTCCCAGAAGGAGCGAAATTGAACGTGTACCGGGAAGCCACGCCAACCGATCAGCGGCCCCGCTTCAACGGTCCATCGCCGGTCTTCCAGGCTCAGGAGTTCGTCGCTATTTGAAATGCCCAGCCCGAGCGTCTGAATGCGGCCGACCAGACCGAGTTCCCAGTGGTTGTCCGTGACAAAGCGAACCCCCATTCCATCTTGAAGAAGAAACCAGTCATCCGTTAATGACGAGTGGCGAAAACTAGTGAGATAGGGGTAGGCCGTATTTGAATAGTCAGAACCGAGATAGGGACTCTGCGCGGTTCCGACCGATAAGCCCAGCGCATAGTCGTTCAGGTCATAGTTGCGGATGTAGTCGAGCAACGGACCCGCGCTTGCAGGAATCGGCAAGGTCACCAAAAGTCCAACAATCAGCCCGTGCAAGTTTATCCTGGTTGCTCTTAAAGGCATCAAAAAGCCTCTCCAACGCCAAAGTAAAGTTCCGTGCCATCCTTGCCTTTGGCGGCATCAAAGGAAAGGCCGACCTTATGCTTTGCAGACAACACGAAGCGTGCGCCAATACCCGCCGCGGGAAGAAAATTCCTGCCCATCCTGGAAAAACTCTCCGCGACCTCACCCACGCCGGCAAACCCTGTGAAGACCCAGCGGTCACTGAATTGCCAGCGGTACTCAGTTTGCAGCGCATACATAGTCTCATCGCGATAGCGACCTGACGGGTAACCGCGCAGGTCTGTTTTGCCGCCAAACGTACTCAGGAGAAAAAACGGCACATCTTCGTCAGCAGACTTCATTACCAGGCGAGTCGCAAGCACGTCCGCATCGCGCATTGGAAAGTAGTGATTGACGCTGAGCTTGTAGGTATCCGCCTCGAAATCGCTTCCCACAGATTCCCGATACAGTACGGTCTGCCCCACGATGTGCCATCCGTTGCGCGGGAACTGCTCGTGATCCCGGCTGTCGATCTCGATCGGGATTGAGAATCCCCCGAGATCAATGCTGAAGAAAGGATCAAAAAACGGCGTCGACACATCAAAGCGCACTCTCGTATCAACGCTACCCCTTCGATATCCCAACCCGACATAGAGTTTCTTCCAGACGTTCCAGCTTCCAGTCAGGAAGTATGCCGGCCCTTTCTGCAATATATCGATATCCAGAAAATCAATTTCATTCCCTATCCCATAAAATCGATAACGGATGTCAATATGAGCTGCCCCGGCTTTTATACGGAGCTTGTCATCGAGAAGGTGGAGATACGTGCCGGCCCCGTAGGCGTAGCTTCCGTTCTCGGCGGCCATCGCAAACGCACCAATTAATGATGGCGGCACGTCCGTATTCTCTTTTCCACTGGCCAGGAAGTAAGCGCCCCCAAGCGTCAGGTTCCAGCCGAGCTGCGGTGAATAGGCAGGTATCGGAGCGATCACCAGGTCTTCCGGCCAACTCTTCGACAGCTTTTGAAACGGATTCAGGGCCGTATTGGCGTCGTCAAGGTGTAACAGGCCGCTGACCGAAGCGGCGTCCGCCCCCTGTATATCAAAGTCCCGCGTGGAAGCTTCATCAGCTCCCGTCTCCGCGACCGCGGGATTGCTAACAAGGAGCAAGAGCGCGAACGAAAGACAAAATGTTCTACTCACAGGGTTGGAGTTCTTATTTCGATCATGGTCAAATAGCGCTGGTCGTGGCCCTAGGCACGAAGATTCTACGCTGCGGTCCAATGCGGTTCCACTAGCGCGGTAAATCCATTTCCTCACAGTAATCAAGAAAATCACTTTCTGGAGTTCAAGAGCCATGAATAAGCCACAAACATTGAGACGAGGCGCCGCTTTTCTCACGATGATCGTCACTTTTTTTGTCGGTGCAACGTTGATGGCAGATACACTTGAACTGTCGGACGGCACCATTCTCGAGGGTGACTTTGTTGGTAGCAGCAATGGCGTCATCATGTTCAATACTGGTGACGGTATCGAGGCGTATCCTGAAGATCAGGTCGCCGGCGTGTTTTTCAGCAGTGGTGCGGAAAACGCCGCCGCTCAAGCCAGCGCGCCACCAGCGCCAACTCTCACGGTTCCTGTCGGTACGCGCCTCGTGATTCGCACCGTCGAGGATGTCGACACTCGCAGGCACAGTGCCGGTCATCGTTTTCGTGGCCAGCTCGAAAATGCGATCACCGTTGACGGCGTCACCGTGGCGCCCAGGGGCACTTTTGTTCACGGTGTAATAGCGGCCGCCAGCAGGTCCGGCAACATGGCTGGCTCCGCAAACCTGTCCATGGAATTCACCGATTTACTGATCAACGATGACCTGTATCCAATTGCGACTACGGCAATGCAGGCGCAATCTGCCAACGAGGCAGGCCGCACTGTTCGGCGCACAGCAAGAGCTGCTGCTGTCGGCGCGCTTATCGATGGCAGTAGTGGCGCCAGAACGGGCGCAAAGGTTGGTGCGGGAGTGTCGATTCTGACTTCAGGCGCCAGTATCAACGTACCCAGAGGGACCTTGCTCGAAACTACGCTGCGTACGCCGTTGGTTATTCAGTAGGGACTGGCTCAGTTTGGCAAAAATGGCGGGCCTTGCGGCCCGCCAGGCGACTGACATCTCTGTCAGATCAGGGGGATCTGTGTAATGTGTCCGCTTTCCTGCGAATTTCGCTGGCGCGGTCGTCGTAGTTGCCGCTGCGCTCGGTGAGTTCTGTCACCATGGTTCGCAAGTCATGTTTTTCGGCGTCGCCGAGAAGTACGGGGAGATTGCAACGGTGGCGCACCGCATCCTCGTGGAACGTATACATCAGGGCGCGCATTACATCCGTCATGTCGTGAACGCTGTCGGCGTCATCCATCAAGAAAGACATGATGATTTCGGATACGGTCGCGTCCAGATGGGCCCGGTCGTGGCTCGCCTGAATAGTGATTTTTACGAGATCCAGGTCGTCTTCCGAGCGCGCGGTCTCATCGGCAAAAACGACCGGCGCAATCATCCTCATATTGCGATGTAATTCACCGGAAACACCAGATTCATCGATGACTCGCTTCAGATGTTCTGGTGTCGCATCTTCTGAGACCAGGTAAATGCCGGTCTCGGCCTCGATATCGATTTCTCGTATGAGGTCCCGGTAGCACGCCTCGCCAGGGTCATTGGCGCTCAGCACCAGTGCGGCTTTTTCAAGGTTTTCGTCCGTGATCCGCTGTTGAGTCCAGCGATCAAGGTTTCCGAGCAAGCTGTCAGGATCCCTGTACGCGTGATACAGATGCTCAGCGATCCTGGCGCGAACGGCGTCCAGCAATGAGTGACTGTGTTTCTGTTTTCGAAGTGCAGTTCTCATAATGACCTCCTCTTGTTGTACATCGTCACTTTGAGGTATCGGCCGGAAATGATCTGGTCCGAAGTGCCCATGATTTGTGCAATTTGCCTCAGCCTAATAGCTTGTTTTGGCAGGGATTATCGGGTTCAATTGGCGCCAGTATGCTTTATGAACCAACAACTCTGGCGACTGTCGCGCGGCTGATAGGCGAGTGCCTGGCGGACGATTACGGGATTGATGCCGAGCCGCTGTTTGCGGAGCTGGATATTGACCAGCGCAAGTTCACAAAACCCGGCGCACGGGTTTCCTTCGCCAAAATGAGCGAGCTTTGGAGCAAAGCGATAAGTGCGACGGATGATCACTGGTTTGGCTTTGCTGTTGGCAGGAGAGCCCGGCCTGGCGACTTTTTTGTTCTCGGTCATGCATGGCTGGCAAGTGAGACATTAATCGGGGCTTTGCGCAGACTGTGCCGTTACGGTCACGTGCTCACGACGCACGGAAGCGAACTGGAATTGCATCAGGTTGATGGCAGCGTCAGTCTGACAGAAACGTATCCTGACAATGTAGCCCCACGGCCGAAGGCGGCGAAGGATGCCGGTTTCGTTGCGCTACTCGGGCTTTGCGACGCTGTAACTAAGAGTATCGTTCGCCCGACGAGCGTGACGCTGACGATTTCACCGGAGTTCAAGTCGCCACACTACAGCGAACTATTTCAATGCCCGGTGACATACGGCGCCGAGGAAGATACCTGGGTCTTCGACGCGAAAGATCTCGAGGAACCACTGGCCGGCTCCATTCCCGATGTGGCGGAGGCGACCGATCGTATTGCGGCCAATTACATTCGGTCACTGGATCTCGGAACGGTTGCGACGGCGGTCAGGAGCATGCTCATACAGACGCTGCCGTCAGGTCGAACGGATCAGGACACGGTAGCCCGACGACTGCACCGCAGCCGGAGTACGTTACAGCGGCAGCTCAGCGCAGAGGGTACAAGCTATCGAGAGATTCTGGAATCTACGCGTCGCGCACTTGCCGAGCGCTATCTCGCCGCAGGCGACTATTCGCAAGTGCAGATTGCCTTCATGACGGGGTTCGGCGACCAGAGCAATTTCGCGAGGGCCTTCAAACGCTGGACCGGCGTCACTCCCGGCGAGTTTCAAAAGGCCGCCTGAGGGTCCTCCCTACATTTGGCTTTCAGGGGCGATCTTCATGAACCAGGCTTTGAATCGCAGCCAGGCACCAGTCTGAGGCTCTTTGGTTTCGATGGTTTCGATATCATCCACAACGCCATGCCACTCCAGCTTGTCTTTGTCATTCAAGACGATTTCATAAGTGATCTTTGGTAGTGCCGTTTTCACCGCGTCGCTGATCGCACCGGCCATTTCTTTGGAATCAATCAACAAGCCCATTTCTGCATTTATATCGATAGAGCGGGGGTCCAGGTTCAGGGAGCCAACAAACAAGTATCGCCGATCAATGAGTACCAACTTGGTGTGAAGCGTGAACTCTTCTGGCCCGTCCGTATTCTGTGTAAAACGACCGGCGTCAGCCCGTGTCTCGAATAACTCGACGCCAGCTCGAACTACATCCTTTCTATAACGTGAGTAGGCCGAATGCACCGGCACATGATTGTTGGATGCCAGTGAATTGGTGATGACAATGACCTTGATGTTTGATTTGACAAGTTCGCGTACAAACTCGACACCGTTCTTACGTGGCACGTAATACGGCGAAATGAACATTACTTCTTTCGTAGCTTCGGCAATGACATCGCGCAAGTCTCTTGCGAGCGCCATGTGCTCGATGCCGACCGAGTTTACGAGTTTTTCCGGACTATCCACCATGACCCTGGCGTCGGCAGCGAGCAAAGGTTGTGCCCCGGACTCAATGTCTTTGAAGAATTGACTCTCCAATGCGCCTTTATAAATCCCCGAATAGATTGCATTGATTTCTTCACCGACCTGTTTTCGTTTCTCTTCGAGCGCGTTCGCCGCGAGGTCCTCGGACAATTGTTCTATAGGAATAGCCAGCTTGTGATTCCAGAAGTCGTCGAAAGACGACGAGATTTCACTAACCACGGGGCCCAGAGCCAGCACGTCGAAATCGGCAAATACTGAGGTCTCTTTCAGTTGAAAATACTCGTCGGCAATATTTCGCCCGCCTACGATGCTGATCGCATTGTCCGCAGTGAATGACTTGTTATGCATGCGCCGATTGGCACGCCGAAAGTTCCCGACGAAATTCAATGCCCGGAACCCTCGCCGGGAAATTGGATTGAAAAGTCGAACCTCGATGTTGGGGTGTTGATTAATTAATAGCAGATTTTGATCGGGCGCCGTTGTAAACACGTCGTCTAACAGAAAGCGAATACGTACACCGCGGTCCGCCGCCTTCACTAAGGCATGCAGCATAACTTTCCCGGCGGTGTCGTCTTTCATAAGGAAATACTGCAGATCGACACTGTTGTCGGCTTTTTCCAGCACATAAAGCCGAGCGCCGAGCGCATCCATGCCCTGGCCAATAGGCAGGAAACCAGACTTGCCATCGTGCTTGCCGGCCCATTCTTTGGCCAGGCGCCCGAAATGCGTTTCGCCAGTTTCTGCTATATAGGTGGTGCTGCTCTTGGGCAGATCGTGCGGCACGGTTGCACAGCCTATAGTCAACTGGGTTAGTACAAGGAGAGTATATATTCCGAAAGTTCTACCGAACTTAGGGTGAGGTAACCATCGCAGTGTTCGCATAATGGTCAATCATATTGGTCGCCGTGACAGAAATACAGGGCTGAGCATCTGTTGTGCTGGGCCACACTCCGT
>CALDZH010000081.1 GCA_937944275.1 uncultured Woeseiaceae bacterium | reverse complement strand
ATAGACGATGTTATTGCTTTCTCCGCTTGCATTCTTGACCGATCAGTATTATATTTACGACCGTTCGTTCATAAATAGACGTGGATATGGTACAGAAAACGACATCACGGTCCGTCGGCCGGCCTCGCGAGTTCGACGAGGAAGCTGCCCTGGAGGCAGCCATGGATGCGTTCTGGGCCAAGGGTTACGAGGCCACGTCCATGGCGGATCTGTGCGCCTGCACGGGCCTGCATAAAGGCAGCCTCTACCAGGCGTTTGGCGACAAGCACAAGCTGTTCATGGATGCGCTTAAGCACTACGCCGATTCGGAATTTCACGAGACGACAGCGGTTCTGCGGGAGTCGAACACGCCGCTCGAGAACCTTCGTGTCGTGGTGAACAAAATCTGCGAGGACGCCAGTGGCGAGAAGGGCTGCATGATGATCAATTCGATGGTCGAGCTCGCGCCGCACGACCCGGCCGTCAAAGCCGCGCTGCAGGGTTTTGGGCAGCAACGCATGCACGCAGTTACGGAAATGATTGCAATGGCACAGGCATCCGGTGAGCTCAGTGTGAAGAAAGAGCCACAGAAGCTCGCCCTGCAACTGATGATGACCCTGGCGGGTGGCGCAGCGATGGTGAAGGGATCTGTTACGTCCGAGGACTATGCCGAAACGATGAACGATTTGCTTGATTCCTGGGTGTGAGTTTTTTTGGCTAATAAAAGACCGTTCGGTCATAAATAGGAACAATTGGAGAGAGACAATGGGTACGTATTTCAAGGCAATTGACCGCTTCGCAGCGGCACTGACGAGCCGGGTGATTCGTCACCGCGGGCTGGTGCTTCTTGGAGCGGTGCTCGTCGCCGTATTGATTGGCTCGGGCGCGACAAGGCTCGAGTTTTCCACCAACTATCGCGTCTTTTTCTCGGAGGCTAACCCCGAGCTACAGGCGTTTGAAGAGCTGCAGAATACCTACACGAAGAACGACAATTTCTTCTTCGTCGTTGAGCCCAAAGATGGCGCGGCTTTTGATCGCGAGACGATGGCCGCCGTCGAGGAACTGACCGAGGCAGCGTGGCAGATACCGTACACAATTCGCGTGGATTCGGTGTCGAACTTTCAGCACACCTACGCGAACGCAGATGACCTCATCGTTGAGGATCTCGTGCAGGGTGCCGTAGATCGTGAAGACTCATTTCTCGAGTCACGCCGCGACGTGGCACTGTCTGAACCGCTGCTGCGGAACCAGATCCTGACCGCGGACGGCGAGGTTACGGCCATCAATGTCGTCTTGCAGTACCCGGAAAAGGGTTTCATGGAAGTTCCCGAGGCCGTAAAAGTGGCGCGCGACCTCAAGGCCGACATCGAGGCCAGCTACCCGCAGCTGACGATTCACCTGACAGGCGTATCGATGCTCAACAACGCCTTTGCCGAAACCGGGATGTCGGACGGCGCCACGCTGATGCCACTGATGTTCGGCGTCATCTTCCTCCTGACCTGGCTCATCATCCGTTCGTTGGCGGCCACTTTTTCGACCCTGCTCGTGATTGGTCTTTCAACGATCGTAGCCATGGGCACCGCCGGTTTCTTCGGCGTCAAGCTGACCCCGATAGCAATGTCGGCACCGATCGTCATCCTTACGCTCGCCGTGGCTGATTCGATTCACATATTAATGTCATTGAAAGGCCTGATGCGCGAGGGCATGTCGAAGACCGCGGCCCTGGTCGAGGCCGTGCGCATCAACTTCCTGCCCGTGGCGATAACGTCACTGACAACAATCGTGGGTTTCCTGTCTCTTAACTTCTCCGACTCGCCGCCTTACTGGCACCTGGGCAACATCACGGCCGTCGGTATCTTCGCTGCCTGGATCTTCTCAGTGACTGTGCTGCCGGCCGCACTCAGCTTGTTGCCTTACCGCGTAAAGAAAAAGCACGGTACCGAATGGTCGACGCGTCTGATGGATCGCTTCGCCGAGTTCGTGATCAGGCGTTACCGAACACTGCTCGTGGGCGTTGGCTTGCCGGCGCTCGTGTTGATTGCGTTCATTCCGACGCTGAGCTTCAACGATCAGTGGGTGGAGTACTTCGATGACAGGATCGAGTTCCGTGTCGACTCGGATGAGGCAATGAACCACTTCGGCATGTACCCGATCGAATATTCGATCCCGGCGGAAGGGCCCGGTGGCATATCCGAACCCGAGTACCTCGAAAACCTCGAAGCACTCACCGAGTTCCTCCGCGAGCAGGAACACGTCACGCATGTGTATTCGATCTCGGACATCATGAAGCGCCTCAATCGCAACATGCATGCCGATGACGATAGCTTTTATCGCATCCCCGAGGATCGCGATCTCTCGGCGCAGTACCTCTTGCTCTATGAGCTCTCGCTGCCGTACGGGCTCGACCTTAACGACCGCATCAACGTCGACAAGTCCGCCACGCGTGTAACCGTGACGATCGAGCAGGCGACATCAACCGAGACAAAACACTTTTTCGCTGATGTCGACGCGTGGATGGCCGACAACCTGCCGTCCTATATGCACGCCAAGCCGACAAGCGCGGCCGTGATGTTCACGTACATCAGCGAGCGCAACATGCAGAACATGGTGATCGGCACGATCCTCGCGATCGCGGCCATTGCCTTCATCATGATGTTCGCGTTGAGAAGCGCGCGCCTCGGCACGTTGAGCCTGGTGCCCAACGGTCTGCCGATCCTGACGACGTTCGGCGCCTGGGCGTTGCTCGTGGGCGAGGTTGG